>JAISCO010000416.1 GCA_031265535.1 Spirochaetaceae bacterium
TATAGATGGGGCTTTCCACCCCATTCCTTTGAAGTATACGCTGACAGTATAGTCAAGTCTTTTTTAAAATGTCAAGTGGTAAATTCAACAGGCCCCGCAGGGGCAAGTAAAAAGGAAAAATAATTAGCAATTAGCAGTTAGCAATTATAAATGAGCAATTAGGAGTGAGGAATTGGAAATGAAGGGAGAAGTAACAGGTAAAAAGTAAAAGGTAACACGCCCTACAGTTTCGCTATTTCATCGTAAGAAAGGCCGGTAGCGCGGGTTATATATTCCATGGCAATACCTAAGGATTTTAAATTTTTGGCGGTTTCCTTACGACCTTGTAGTTCGCCGTCCTTACGGCCGACGAAGAAGCGGATTACTGGGATGAATACTACACCAAAAACCCGCCCGTTCCCGGACCCAATGGGACCGGCTTTTTTACGCGGAACCGCAAGACGGCGCGTTCCGTGACCATTGACGATATTTCGGCGGACTGGCTTATGACAAAAGCCATAGCCGCTCACAAAACGCCCGCTGATATTATCAGCGAGATGGTGCAAAAGGAAATTTCCGCCGCGTCATAGCGCTCGCTCAGCCATCCCGTCAGCCGCCTCGTGAGACACTCCCGCCTTCACCCCTTCCCCCGCCCCCTCGTCAGATACACCCCGCTTTCACTCTCATTGCTCCTTCTTCCTTGTTACTTTTTCTTCCCTATTCACTGCTCTTTTATTTTTGATAGACTAAAAGCCGCAGGCGTTGTATACGTCTTAAAATTAGGAGGAAATTATGAAAAAATTTTGTGGTTTAACGGGTACGATTCTTTCTTTTTTGATTTTTGCTTTGATTTTAGCTTTGATTTTAGCGGCTTGCAGCAAAAATTCGACCCCCGGCGTTTATTTTTTGAACTTTAAGCCGGAGCTAGACAAACAATGGCAAGACACGGCCGCCCAATTTACCGGCGAAACAGGTATACCTATGAAGGTTGTTACGGCGGCAAGCGGCACTTATGAGCAGACATTGCGCGCCGAAATGACGAAAGCGAAACCGCCCACCCTGTTCAACCTGAACGGGCCTGTCGGTATGCAGGCTTGGCAGGATTATACCGCTGATCTTAGCGGCAGTAAAATTTATGAATGGCTGGGAGACAAGGGGCTTGCGATAGGTGAGGATGGTAAAATTTACGGCATACCGTACGCAATCGAAAGTTACGGAATTATATACAATGATGCGATACTGCGGAAATATTTTGCGCTTCCTTCCCGCGCCGTAAATGACATACGCTATGCCGGCGGCATTACGAATTTCACAAAGTTGAAAGCTGTTGTCGAAGATAGTCAGGCTAACGCGGCGGCGCTCGGAATTGCAGGGGCCTTTGCGTCAACTTCTTTTTCGCCGGGCGAGGACTGGCGCTGGAATACGCATTTGGCTAATATGCCGATATACTTTGAGTACAGGCAAAAAAATGTCAATGACCTGGCGGTAATTGATTTGATATATTCTGAAAATTTTAAAAACATTTTTGATTTATACATTAACAATTCTATTACAAACAGAAGGATGACCGGCTCAAAAACTGTGGGCGATTCAATGACGGAGTTCGCTTTGGGTAAAGTCGCTTTCATTCAAAACGGAACATGGTCATGGCCGCAAATAGCCAACGAAACCGGAAATGTTGTTGACCAACAGGATATAAAATTCCTGCCGATATATACCGGGGTCGACGGCGAGGAAACGCAGGGGCTTTGTGTCGGGACTGAAAACTTTATCACGGTAAACAGCCGCGTGAGTCAAGAAGAGCAGGATGCTTCGCTAAAATTTCTTGAATGGCTGTTTGGCACAGACAACGGTAAAAAGCTGGCGTCAGGCAGCCTTGGCCTAATCACTCCGTTCACCACATTTTCGGCGGAAGAACTTCCAAGCGACCCGTTGATAAAAGAGATGTACCGTTATTTGAACGAGCCGGGTATCAATTCTGTGCCTTGGGTGTTCACCACTTTCCCAAGTCAGGAATTCAAGAATGAGCTGGGCGCGGCGCTTAACGCTTATACGGTGGGAACTCAGGACTGGGATTATGTAAAAACAACATTTATCAACAGTTGGGCCGCCGAAAAGAAAGTGAATCAGTAAGATACGTCAACCAGAGGCGGTTTATTTATGTTTACATAAATAGAGTTGTTCGGAAACTTCAGTTTCCGATTCCGCTTAAAAACTACAAAATGCTATGCATTTTGCGAGACTTGGCGGACTTTAGTCCTGCAACAACTAACCGAGTTGTTGAACAAGTCCAATATATTCCCAAATGAGCCTTCCGGCCCCTGAAGGCGCAAACATAGTTTGTGATGGGTATAGACCCCGCGAATAAATCTATTTTCCCAATTCAAAAAAAGCATCCTTTGTGTTAGAGGACTTAAAGCTAATATCTATCCGTTCAGCGTTAATAAAGTATACATTTTTTACATTACAGTCTTCAATGCTTGTCTGCACCAGTTTTGCCATATTAAAACGGCTGTTATAAAGATCCGAATGATCAAACGAACATTGGGAAAAAGACGCTCCGTTAAAATTTAAATGTATAAGCTCGGAATTATTAAACTTGCATCTTTCAAAAATACAAGCGCCAAACGATAAAAACTGCAGATCGCTGTTTGAAAAATCACAATCAATAAAAATAGACGAATCAAAAAAATCCATTCTCATAAAAGAATGGTTAAAGCAACAGGAATTAAAATAAGATTCGATAAAGTTGCAGCCATAATAATTTCTTGATGAAAAATCAAAGTCCATAAAGCGTAAATGCGCCGCGATAATATTGTGAATGCTGTTTTGGCTCATGATATTCGCGGCTATGCGCCGCGCTTCTTTTTGAGGATTCGCGCAATGCACCCCGCATAAATCAGAACCGCTGACAGCCATGTTCCCGCATCCCGCGGCGCAGGGTATATTTTTGAACATGATTCCATCATACGCGGCTGATTGGCTCTGTTCAAGGGATGCGGACGGGAATTAGCAATGAACAAAGGGGAAAGGAAGAAGTAAAAAGGAAAAAGGAAGAAGGAAGCATGTCGAAAAAACCAAGAAAAACCTATTGACAAAAAAAATTCATTTATATATAGTTATATTATTCCCCTGTAGCTCAGTTGGCAGAGCAAGTGGCTGTTAACCACTGGGTCGGCAGTTCAAGCCTGTCCGGGGGAGCTCGATAGCCCGTCCATTAGGACGGGCTATTTCTTTATGGGATAAGGAATTAGCTAGTTTTGGCAAGAATGACGGGTAGGCCGCTATGTGTCATGGAAAGGCCAAAAATGCCTGTGTCAACACGACTGTCAACAAAGTGTGGTAAAGGCCGTTCTCTCAAACAGGGTTCGGCGGGAGGGAAAGGCGGCAGGATGTTTTTTCCGCTCCCCTGCTATGGGCGGGAACTTATTTCCATCTGGAAGCGGCCTTACGATATGCGGAAAGAACAGGACGAAATCGCCCTGATGTTCGGAACTCTCTTTTGTGTAAGGGTATCGGCTGGACTCCGTTCCGGTGAAATCAGGGCTTTGCACCGGGAACAGGTAAGCATCCCCAACAGCGGCCTTTTGATACCGCCTGGCAATTTGCCCGCAGATATTTTTCTTGCCTTTCATGTCTAACCCCATTTGGACGCCCTCCTTTGAGCGTCCTTCATTTTAAATATATTTTTTCAAGCAAGACGATTTTCCCCTGAACAATATCAATGCATCTTATTTTTAATAGATCTTTTATCGCTATATTTATAGCGTCCATTTTTATAGAACCTTGTGAATCAAAATGTTTAAAAACTTCGTCTTCTTGTATAGCCCTTGAATAAGCATTATTTTGATGCAAAAAAAGAAGTACTTGAGTAGCGGATTCAGAAATATTCTCTGTTGATAAACCTAAAACTTTATATGTCAGGAAAAGTATAAATTTCACTGCCTGAACAGTCGATGATGGTATGGCAGAAGTCAATGTAATATCTATCAACATATCGAGCATATCTCTGAAGTTGACAATAATATTCGTAAGTTTAAATGATTTAGCTGTCCCATTTTTTCGATTCACTAACACAAAGTCGCGTTTACTATCATCCGCTATGAAACAAACATAGGAATCCAACAAACAACTAATGGATGCTCTGTCAAGTATTCCATTTGTCTTATCTTCGACAATTAATTCATCCACAATTTCAGATATAAAACCAAGGATATTTTCTTCGTTCATTCTTTCTCCGCTGTTTCGCTTAATGGATTTGAGCATACCTTGCTCATTGGCGTTATATAAATCGTTCTTGAATTTCTCTACTACTTCTATGTACCAGTTATATATAATATTTCCTTCTTCCGTATTAAAATCACGATCCCAATCATTGAACAATTTAAGCAAAAGATCTTTTCTCTTTTCATGTGAAGGATAACAGGAAGTATACCTTGCTTCATTAATCGTACCGTCGACGAAATAAACAAGCGTAAAAAAATCAATAATCATCATTGGTGATAAATAAATATATTCTTCAAGGAACTCCAATTCTTTATAAAGACTCTTGTTATAAATCATTTCAAGAAAGATAAGGTATGCATTTCTATCAGCATCTTGCTCTTGTTCGGATATGGCTTGTCCTTTATCGATATTATGATGGTTTAAGAAAATATGGGAAAGCTCATGGAGAATTAAAAATGTAATCATACCCCAATAAAGATCACTGGCAACATTAAGTGTTTTTATATCAGGAAATTTTTCAAGAACGCCAATATATCTATTTTCACCAGGTAATAAGTATGTATTATTGCATTGTTCGTTCATAATAAATAATAATTCCCTGTAACAATAAAGTGAAACTTCAGCATTGTCGAAGTCCAAAGAATGATATATAACTACATGGATGAAATGTGAGAGCGACTGTAATAAAGTATCATTCATAAATATACTTGATTCGCCACTCCTTACCTCAAGCCCATTTCTCATGTACCCATGATCAAAAGAAACATCCTTATTTTTATTGAAATAAAGTTCGCAGCATTTCAGGGAAGTTTTAAAGACTAAATCTAATATTTCATCTCTGTTTGATACAAATTCACCTTTTAATTTTAAAATATTCTTTAATCTGTTTTTTCCCTCATTGCTTATCGGAATAATGTCAGTGTTGATAAATTCCTTTGGGATTGCATTTGAATTAGTAACTATTGGCATAATAGACATCCTTTTTTATTCGCAGTGGGGTCTAATACACATCACAAACGTAAGGTTTTGGTCATCCATAAATGACGAGGCCTTTTTTAGAAACTTCCTGTTCAAGGGTAGAGGCAGTCAATCTGCGCTGAAATCTTGATTTTTTCAAAACAAAAATATCTGCCGGCAATGTCCGGAAACCAGACCTAAAACGGGCTAAAGAGATTTTTTGTTCGGCTTCCAGCGCGGGCAGCGGAGCGTCATCTTTCATAATGACATACAGGTCTAAATCGGAATCAGGGGTCGGAGTACCATAAGCATAGGAACCAAACAGATATATCTGTTCCACCGGAACAGTCTGGACAATGATGTCGCTGAGAATGTTAATCTGGTTTTGAATTGCCTGATCCATAATCCTTATCATACAGGAAAGAATCATGGAAAACAAGGTGCTTAGAAAAGTTGTGGCGCAATACGGATACGGCCATCAAAATAGGGGCGGATTCTTTCCTCGGCAACCCGGTCAACGATAAGGGCGGGCGGTCCATCGGAAAGGAGTGCGGATACAAGGATATTGGTATCCAGCACCACCGGTACGGCTCTGTTCGGTTCTATCATCAACGGTTTTGCCGTTCCGCGCGGGCGGCGGCTATTTCCGCATTGATTTCGTCCAATGTCATATTTGCGCTGCCATTGCGCCGGGAAGCCAATCGCAGTTCGGTCAAGTTTTGCATGAACTCAAGTTTTTGCAGTATGGACAGGGTATTTTCAAAGGAAGAAGCGTCCACCTTGACTAAAATCGCCTGGGGCTGGCCGTTATTGGTGATGACCGCTTTGCCGTCCGCGCCGAGTCTATCGAAAGTGCCTTTTGGGGATTTACTCAATTCCCGCACCGATACAAATTCCATA
>JAISCO010000097.1 GCA_031265535.1 Spirochaetaceae bacterium
AGCGGCGTACAGCTTATACACCCGGCCTCGTCCTTTCGCAGCCGGACATCCACGCCATAGAGAGTGTGTATCAGACCGGCGGAAAGAACGTCGGCGGGAGAACCGGATGCGGCGATCTGCCGGTCATGGATAGCTATGACGCGGCTTGCGAACAGAAAGGCGTGATCCGGATTGTGCGTACTGATGATGATGCTGTACCCCTGAGCGCTCAAAGCCTTGATTTGAAGAAGCACCCGTATCTGGTTACCGTAATCCAGATTGGCCGTAGGCTCGTCCATGACTAAAAGCCTTGCCTGCTGAGCCAGAGCGCGGGCGATTAGAACAAGCTGCTGCTCGCCGCCGCTCAATTTTACAAAATCCCTATTGCCGAAATCAGCGATGCCGAGCCTTTCAAGAGCCTCCGTTGCGTTACGCCTCTGACCGGCGTTTGGACTCGCCCATTCCTTGCCCTGGGCGGCGGTTCCCATCAACACCATGTCAGTTACCGAATAATTAAACGAGGGATAGTGGGTCTGCGGCACATAAGCTATAGCGCGGGCCATTTGACTTGGGGATTTGTTTTTAATGTTTTCCCCGTCAAGCAGTACCTCGCCGGAGTAGCGCTTTTCAATGCCCAGCATACAGCGAAACAAGGTGCTCTTTCCCGCACCGTTCGGCCCAAGCATACCCAGCAGTTCCCCGTTTTCCAGCGAAAAGTCGATATTACTCAATATTTCACGTTGACCGTATGAAAAACTCAGATTCCTTAGCTCCAGAATATGCGCGCCGTCAGAATGAGCGGCGTCCGCGTTAGCGCCGCCGGACTGCCCGTTCCGGCATGATTCATGAGCGCGGGTGCGCCTCACCAGAGTTCCCCTTTCCGCGTGATTAGCCAGAGGAAGAACGGCGCTCCGGCAAGGGATGTGAGGATGCCCAGCGGTATCTCGGTGGCAAACAGGTTGCGGGAAATATTATCAATGAGCAGCAAAAACAGAGCGCCGAATATCATCGAAACCGGTATCAGGCGGCTGTAGTTGTTCCCTACCATGCGGCGGGCAATGTGGGGTATCACGAGGCCGGCCCAGCCTATTATTCCGCTGATAGAAACCGCCGCGGCGGTAACGAGCGTCGAACATACGATTACCAGAGCGCGGGTTCTGCGGACGTTGACGCCCATGGACTGGGCTTCTTCTTCGCTCATGGTGATTAGATTGATGCGCCATCTGAAAATAAAGAGCGGGACAAGTCCCAGAGTCATCGGGATGACGGCGAATTTTATAGCGTCCGGTCTGGTTTTGGCGAGACTCCCCATTAGCCAGTAAACGATTTCGGGCAGCACATTGTTGGGGTCGGCGACCAGTTTCATAAACGAATTGACCGCGCTGTGGAGGGATGAGATCATGAGACCCGCGAGTATGAGCCCCACAATCTTTTTACCGCGCGCCCGCTCTCCAACAAACATTACCAGGGCTATGGTGATAAGACTGGCGCAGAAGGCAAAGGCGGTAATAAGGTAGGCTGGAAGGCGCAGCAGTATGGCGAGCGTGGCTCCGGTGGCGGCGCCGCTGGAGGCCCCAAGGATGTCGGGCGCTGCAAGCGGATTCTGAAACACACCCTGATAGCTTGCCCCCGCCACAGCCAGAGATGTCCCCACAAGACACGCCATGATGATACGCGGGAGGCGCACGTTGAAGAATATAGCCTCCATCTGCGGCGACTCAAACGGCGTTCCCATGATACGGGAAATTATCGCCTCAAGCGGAATCGGGTAACGTCCCAGCGAAAGAGACACCAGAATCGCTACGATCAAAATAATGCCCAGAACAAGAGACACAGCCGCCCCGTTCCACTCGACCGACCTTGCCCGCCCTACCCTCTCGTCCATTATATCAGCGTGGGAGAGGCCCGCTGCCTACACTCCGCGCCGTCAGCCTGTCAAAGCGCTCGCGGGAAAGCTCGTAGCTGTAAAATAGACGGTAATACTCCGCTGTTTCAGCATATAGGTCATAAGGCGCGTACTGCGGGTAGAGGATTTTTCCAAGCCATATCATACCCATGTAACGGTTTATTGAGGGTGGGCCGCCCATCCAGTTGTAGGGTACGCCCGGAATCTCGTAGTAAGAGCCGGATTTTATCGCCCGCATCTGCCGCCATGCAGCGTCCTGTGCGGCGGACGAGTATATGCTGCCGGCGCCGAACAGGATTACATCGGGGTCCCAGAGCAGCATTTGCTCCATGTTTGCCTCGTTCCCGCTCCCCCTTGATGATGGATTGTCCACAACCGCGCGGTTATCGGTCATCCAGTCCAGTATCTCGGTGTGGAATGTTCCTTTTGCAAGCACGTTAAGGCCGGACGGCCCCATGCAGTAGAGGACGGATTTCTTGTTGTTTCCCGCGCGACCGACAATCTCCTCCGCGTACGCAAGCGTCCTTTCGCAAAAACGCGCAAGTGCCTCGCCCTTTTCTTCCCTGCCCAGAAGTTTCCCCAAAGTACGAAACGCCTGCGGGGTTGTTCGCAAATCCGCGGTGATATGAATCACGGGGATGCCGATAGACGCTGAAATATCGTCCATGTCCCGCGCGATGCCGTCTTTGGGCTCGCCTATATCGATCACCAGATCCGGCCCGATCCTCACTATTTCTTCGGGGTTAAGATTCGCCGTGCCGTAAAACTGCCCCACAACCGGCAGCGTCGAAAAGTAAGGCGGGATAAATTCCGCTGTCGCCGGGCTGTAATCCGAAGAAATAGCGCAGAGCATATCGGGCGCCGCCGCCAGCAGGAATATCTGCGCCAGAGCCCCCGAAGGGACAATCCGCGTGATATTTACCGGCAGTTCTACCTGCCTTCCCGCCGAATCGGTGAACAAAAAAGTCTCCTGCTCCGCGTCAGGGCGCCGTGCCGCTTCCTTCCGCGCCCCGGCGTTCACATCAATGACGGTGAACAGGAACACAACAAGACCTAGCATATAAAACTTTATACAATGTTTCATGTTTCCTCCAATTTCCTCCAGTTCCTCCAAAAATATTGATTATCAAATTGTTTCATTAAGCTATTCGTATGTCAATACACAAATATAAAAAGGAAGAAGGAAAAAGTAAAAAGGATGAAGGAAAAATCAGGAATGAGCAATGAACAGTCCTGAAATAGGTTGACAGATTTTCATGCGGCCCTAAGGTACATTTTTTCAGGCGTCTCATAATTTCCCCCCTTCTCATTCTTAATTACTCATTGATAATTGTTAATTCTTACCTTTTACATCTTACTTTTTACTTCTTAACAAAAGGGGGAAGCGCATTTATCAAACGCGGCAAAATTTTTGAAGTTTATGACAATTTTTTCGTCGCTGCTCCCCCCGCCCAAAAACGGCACGCTTTCTCAGTGAGCGTGTGTGAGTATGTGGCAGCATGGCGTAGGCCCCAAAAACTTACTTTTACATGCCGCTTAAAGGCCACGCTCCAAAGGTTTTTGTATTCACAAAAACGCTTTTCCGCTGCCCCCACTCATTTTTGCTAAGGATAAAAATGACACAATGCTTTACGAGCACATGCTTTACGAGCACATTGACAAAGATAAAAATATCGAATAGATTAATCCGGATGAGGGGTATGACAATAATCCGATGTTCGATTACGACCCCGTTTAATATTGCCCCGGTTTCGCGCGGCAGGAACGACGCGGGTTGTGCTGTTGAAAATGCGTTTCCGGTGAATACGCCGCATAAATGGGAGCGGTAGTGACAGTTACAATAGGCATCCCAACTTTTAATAGATTAAACATATTAAAAATTATGGCAAAGTCATTATATGCATCTAATCTGCCGGATTATTGCAATATAAGAATATACGATGATTGTAGTACAGAGTACGGCAATGCGGAGCTTAAAAAACTATTTCCTACGGCAGTATCAATACTTAGAAATAGTAAAAATATTAGAGCAGATAAAAATATGTACATAATGTATAAAGATTTTTTGAACTCAAATGATGATTATTTTTTTAACGCGGATTCAGATATTATTTTTCATAAAGATTGGATAGAAAAATCACTGGCTATGATCTTAAAAACAAGCGGCATACTTTCAATATTTAACGCAAATTCACATGAAGTTACCGCTCTAATAGACAGCGATTTATGCATAAAAAATTCAGTTGGCGCGGCAGGGACATTGTTTGCGCAAAAACGATTGAAAGAGTTAATGGTTCAATTTCCTGACATAAAAGATGTACGCGGGTTTGACTGGCAATGGTCGCGCTATTTTACCGACAATGGCGTACATATATTTTGTTCTAATAACAGCCTGGTACAGCACATTGGCTACACCGGTCAACACTCAAGTTATTTTTTTGATTTTGGAAGGAATTTTGAAATCGAAACTGTTCAAGAAGGGCAAATAATAAATGATATTTTTGAAGCGTTTATAGATGAATGCAAAATCAAACGTCTGCGGGAAGCGCGCGAACAAGATGCATTAGCGAATGATTTTCTTTATCACATAAAACGCTGTATTATTATAATAATTAAATATTTATTGCCTAAAAAACTAGTGAAAAAGATAAAATCATTAAAGCATAATCGTAATTAGAAAAACAGCGCGCAGCGGTTTCCCAAATTACATTGGGCTCAAATTACATTGGGGCTGCTTGACAACGCGGCACACTACCCTCCCCCTCCCACCCTACCAAGTAAAAAGTGAAAAGTAAAAAGTAAAAGTTAAAAGTTAAAAAGATTGCGCCATAAATGGCGACGCGGATTATCGAAGTGAACGCATCTCCACCGACATGCTAAGTAAAAAGTAAAAGGTAAAAGGGCTGGCGGGCGCGTATGCCAATCGCTCTTGCCTTACCGACGGCACGGAGTAAAGGCCGCTTTGGGTATGCTAACGCGGAGCGTATGTAAACCCGCTGGCGGGCGCGGAGCGTATGAGAAACCCGCTGGCGGGTTGGCTAATGGGGTGTGATAGTAATATAATTGAGCTAATGTTCGAGCAAACTTCATGGCTGGAAACACGGGATAAAGTTAAACTTTTTTTAAGGCGCTGGGAATCCGGCAGTCCGGAGCATGACACACGCGGCGTTGTACACATCATACACGGAATGAGCGAACACAGCCTTCGTTATGAGGAAACAGCGCATTACCTTTGTGAAAGAGGCTACACAGTATGGGCGGCCGACATGCGTGGACACGGCAGAACCGCGGACATAAGCGTTAATCCCGCCGACATGGGGGGGATTTTGGGACATTGCGCCGATACAAACGCTTTTTCAAAAATTTTGCTTGACATTGAAAGAATCAACATGGAAATTCAAAAAACATACCCGACGCTTCCACTGTTTTTACTTGGACACTCATGGGGTTCGTTAATCGCGCAAGGCTACATCGAAACCTTTAATAAAAGACCGCTTTTCGGCTGCATTCTTTCTGGAATAAAGGGAGGAAAAGGGATGCTTACAGCATTTGGAGCGCCGCTCATGAACATTTTCGCGGCAGTCAGCGGGCTCCGCAGCTATTCCGCTCTTGCAAAAAAAATTGTGTTTTACATTTACAACAAAGCGTTTTACCCCAACCGGACAGAATTTGACTGGCTGTCGCGGGACGAAAAAGAAGTTGACGCCTTTATAGACGACCCGATTTGCGGACATCAGTGCAGCGTAGGTTTTTACCGCGATCTTGTCCGCATAATTAAACACATATACCGAAAACGAATTATGGAACGCATAAATCACAAACTTCCGGTATATATTTTTGCGGGCAGCGCGGATCCTGTTGGCGATATGGGGGCAGGCCCTACCGCTTTGATTGACATTTACCGGAAAATAGGTGTAAAAGATATTGAGTTTGTGTTGTACCCTGACGCGCGGCACGAAGCGCTGCATGAAACAAACCGCGAAGAAGTCATGCGTAATCTTTGCGACTGGCTGGACAGACACCTGGAAGTTTCTTCTAAAAAACATCAAATTAGATGAGGCTGTTCAAAAACTTCAGTTTTGGGGAGACAAGCTCCGCAAGGCCGGCAAACTTAGATTTAAATTAAAGGAACTATATTTTGCGCTTCCGTTATTCAAGAAACAAAGACGGTAAAACCGAAAAAAAAGCCGTTATTTATACAAAAGACGAGCATAATATTGATGCCGGAAATGTTGATACAGACGCGGCGTATATATGTTCGCGGCTCCGCATAGAAGGGTACGAAACATACATTGTCGGCGGCGCGGTTCGGGATCTTATACTTGGAAAAAAACCAAAAGACTTTGATATAGCAAGCGCCGCGAATCCGACTCAAATAAAAAAAGTGTTTCGTAATTCACGTGTAATAGGACGGCGCTTCAGACTTGTTCACGTTTTTTTTGGCAACAAAATTTATGAACTAGCGACCTTCCGCTCATTGAAAGACGGCGCTACCGGCAATACATTCGGCACTATCGAAGAAGATGTTTTACGACGTGATTTTTCGCTTAACGCGCTGTTTTATGACCCGGAACAGGAACTTGTAATAGATTATATAGGCGGAGTAGACCACATACGCAAGCGCGTAATTCAACCGGTAATACCGCTCGACATTATTTTTCAGGATGACCCTGTCCGCATGATTCGCGCCGTTAAGTATGCCGCGATAACCGGTTTTGACATACCGCCAAAACTGCAAAACAAAATTAAGGCCGACGCGCGGCTTCTACCGGCTATTTCTCCGTCAAGACTGACAGAAGAAATCGTCAAAATAATAAACTCACCCTGCCCGGCAAGCATAGTAAAATTGCTTGAGTTATACGGCCTATACCGGCACTTACAGCCGCGCGCTTCAATTATGATGGAAAAAAACGAAGAATTTAAGAAAAAATATATGCAATCGCTTGCCGCTTTGAACAATGAAGACGGCGAAAAAAGCTGCGCCCTGCGGGCATTGGTAGAAGATTACATAGAATCGTTTACAGACTGGGATAGCCCAATGCCGGAACTTTATCGAAAAACCTTTATAGCGGCCAGAAAATTCATTCTACCCATGAGTCCCCAGCGATTGGAACTTGGAAAAGCCATAAGACAAATTTTTGCGGGACACGGCATAACCGTAAAGAAAATCCGATCGTTGCGCACCAGAGGACGCGGCAACAACGAGCCGAAAGACACAATCCAAATTGAAACCATGTTTTAGGACAGCCGCAGTGCAGACTGCGGCTGTCCACAAGCTATTTAAGCCTTATAATTATACTGTCGGCTTTTTCTTTATAACGTTCAGGGGATTCGTAAGCAGCCTCTTCCAGATAGGCAATAGCTTCGCTGTTCCTGCCCGCGGTCGCGGCGTTAATACCAAGAGCATACTTTACAAGAGCAGAATCGGCGCCGTATTGTAAAGCGGAACGGTAGTAAGCGTCCGCCATATCATAGTTACTGTCTTCAGACGCCAATAGACCCAGATAGTAATATGGCGCATAGTGCACCGGTTTTTGATAGAGCGCGGCAAGGAAGTAAGACTCGGCGTTTTCAATATCTTTCACAGTATAAGCCGTCTGCCCAAGGTCTATAAGCTCGGCAAAAGTTTTTCTGCTTGCGATATAGTTATTATAATCCGCGCGCATCTTTTCAAGCGTATTCCAACTGGTCAAACGCTCCATGACCACTTGTGAATTTTCCGCCGCCGAGTTGCTAGGCGAAAGCAGCATGAACGCCTCGGTAATCGCTCTAAAATAGTCCCCGTTTCCGCCGTTATTAAGAAAAAACGAGACAATAGCCCAAGAAACAGGCTGAAAATATTCAGGCATTCCGTTCAAATCCGACAAAAAGACAGATTCCAGCGAAGGTTGATGCGGGCCAAGATTTTTTACGGTTTCCAGCCATGAAAGATTTTCCTCATAACGGAGTTCACGGGTTTCCGGGTCAAATTTCAGCGTATTAAAATAGATGGCAAAACCTTCCCGCATCCATGACGGCGGATACGGAATAAAGGCGCGGAAAAATTGAATGAACGCCTGATGCGCGAGCATACGTTCTTCCTCCGGGGATCCCCTGTTTACAACAAGCTCACGCCGCTCAGGTTGGCTGTAATGCAGATAAACCGCGCCGTCCCGTGTTGAGCCGAGCTTTGATGAAACATAACTGTCGTACGCCGTTTTACTCGAAAACGACACTATGCGCAAGGGGCCGGTTAACGCGGCGGGATTAAAACGGAACAACCTGTTATACGTATCAAACCTGATCTCCATCTCACGGCAAAGCATCTCCGCGTCATAACTGCCGCCATCCGAAATGACGTTAAAATACTGATTCCGTACCTCAACCCTGATTGGATTCGCCGCATCATATTGAGCCATCAACGGACTCAATATAGCTGCGGCAAACAACAAGGCTATTACGATCTTCTTCATTTTTCCCCCTGTAATGAAAATCTATAGGCTTTTTAATCTGATTACAAATATAAAGCCTACGATTGCATTATTTCAATAACTTTGTCTATAATAATGTTCACTTCTTCAATGAGAATTCCAGTGTACTTCTCTATATTTTCGGTAATATATTGTCTAAGTTCACTAATTTTTTTTTCAAGATCGGTTCCGAGATTCACATCTATCGTTATGACGAGCCGGTAGCCGGTTCCCACATCTTTTACATCAATTTTCTTGACATAAAAACCGGTGTTAAATTCATTAACGCAGTTTTTCACAATCAAGCTGAGCGCCCGATCCGAGATGAGCAGTCTTTGAGGCACGGAGTAAGCGGGACACACGAGGGATTCCTCATGCGCGGCAGGAATAAATTGAATGGGTATTTGAACTTTGGACCGCTTCAATATCGAGATCGGCGAAAAAAATATCCCGGGATATCCGCGTTTGACCTCGACCGACGGCACCGGAATAATATGCTTTCCCTCGACCCGCCGCGTCCTGAGCGCGTTATCTATATCATCCCGGCCGGCAACCTCTTCAATGTTAATGATGCGGCAAGGCAGCGGAAGCTGCAAACGCGCCGCTATCTTGTTTACCATCTTTTCGGAAGTTCCAATGATAAGAACCCCGGAAAATTTCTCTGTTTGAAGTTTATAGGCAACTTCGTCGCGGCGGTCTTTTTCGTCAAATACAGCCGCTTTGACGGCGGCCATGAATGATTTTTCCTCTTTTGCCGAATGACCCGCTATTATACGGTTATTCCGTATCAAAAGCCCGTCATCAATTATAAAATCAATGTGATGCTTTTGCGCCACAAGTTTTGCGTGGTAACTTTTACCCGTACCGCTGGCTCCGACAAGCGCAAAGATTTTATTTTTCGCAAAAAATAAATCAAAAATCATTATATATTATAAACAAGCTTTAAGCCCTTCCGCAACAAATTTTCAATGAGCAATTAGCAATGCGGGTAGCCGCGTATGCCGATAGCTTTTTTCAAACCCTAAGGCACGGAGTAACGTCCTCTTTGGGTATGCTGCCGCGTAGCGGACTTTAACCCGCTGGCGGGGCTGGCGGGCCTTTGCGATAGTCGCCCTGTCGTTCAATGCCGGAGCGTATATGTCGGAGACAATCCGCGGCGCTCTTCTCGCGGTGGATGTGGGGCAGCTTGAAGCGGCCTACAGCGTCAACATGAGTGTACAGCAGGCTCTTGCGCGGATTGTGCTGCCGCAGGCATTCAGCATCGCCCTCCCTTCACTGGCAAACACCCTTGTATCCCTCATAAAAGAGACTTCTCTGGTTTTTACCATCTCGATTGTAGACCTTATGGCGCGCGCCCGCATTGCCGGATCGCGGGGCTACCGCTTCTTTGAAATCTATGTGGTCGTGTCGATTATCTACTGGCTGCTCTGTACCGGAGTCGGCAGGCTGCTGAGCATGGCGGAAAAGCGCGCCCGCAGGTACGAAAGGGGCATGGGCGCGTGATATGTCTTGAGCACATCAGCAAATCTTTCGGCGGCAATCCTGTGCTGCGGGACATAAGCATTTCCATAGACAAGGGCGAGATTGTTTCGATCATCGGTCCCAGCGGCGCGGGGAAAACAACGCTGCTGCGTACCTTTAACTGGCTGGAACAGCCCGATACCGGCAGCGTTACCATAGCCGACGCATCGGTTGACGCGGCTGCGGTAAAAAAGAGCGATGTGTCCAGGCTGCGTTCAAAATCGTCTATGGTGTTCCAGCATTACAATCTCTTTAAAAACAAGACCGTCTTGCAGAATGTTACCGAGAGCCTTATCGTGGTCAAAAAGCAGCCCAAGGCCCTGGCTGAGGATAAGGCGATGGGCATCCTTTCCTCTATCGGGCTTGCGGGCAAGGCGGGCGAATATCCCTCCCGGCTTTCCGGCGGACAACAGCAGCGGGTTGGTATAGCGCGGGCGCTTGCGGTGGACCCTGAGGTGATGCTTTTTGACGAGCCTACCAGCGCGCTGGACCCGGAGTGGGTGGCGGAAGTGCTGGAAGTGATAAAACGGATCGCCCTTGCGGGGATGACCATGATTCTGGTGTCCCACGAAATGCGCTTTGTCCGGGAAGTGTCATCACGGGTAATCTTTCTTGATGCCGGAGTTCCGGTGGAAGACGCGGCGCCCGAAACAATGTTTACCCGCCCGCGGCAGGAACGCACCCGTCAATTTTTTATGAAAAACAGAGAATACCAGCCGTTCCTGTAGTGCTCACCTCCTGAATTGAAAAATTAGCCACAAATTACGAAAATTAACAATTAACAATTAACAATTAGCAATTACCAATGAGGAGTGAGGAGTGAGGAACAAAACCGAAGGCAGCTGTCGAAGTGAACGCGTCTCCGCCCCCATTCGCGCTTGCCCTGCGGAGGCTCATTAAATTAAGGATTTTTGCTATTGTATTAAAAAAGATACTGTGATACAAATATAAAAAGTATTAAGTTTAGTGAGCTTGTTCCAAAACTAATCGACTATGCGCTAAAGCGCATGGTGCGCAAACTTTGTTTGCGATGGAACAAGCTCTTAGAAAAATCGGTCTAAAGCCCGCTTTTTCTATTAAATCTAAGGTTGCCGGCCTTGCAAAGCTTGTCTCCCCAAAACTGAAGTTTTGGAACAGCTTCTAGTACTTAAATTTTAGTTGGAGTTTTCTATGAAGAACAAATTTGTATTTTTAGGTTTGATTTTTGTCATGTTTATGATTATGGGGTGTTTTACAACACCGTCATCTACTGGCAACAGACAAGCGGCACAACGTTCTAATAGTCAAAAGAGATTGTTAGATCCAATTGATGTTGTTGGGAAGAACCTAATTGGTACTGATGAAAGCGGCGCCTATAGTTTTCTGCTGCATGAAGATGGAAATCTGGAATATACCGTAAACGGTACAGTGAATACAGGAAATTGGACTTTTGATAAATCTGCTGTAATGTATCGTTATACTTTTAATTGGACAGAAGGCGGCAAGCAACAAGGTTATATTATGGACTTTTTGGCCAATGGAGCAGAAATTATTATTGCCGGGCATGGGTATGCAACTGATGCTTTTATAACTTCTTGGAAAAAAGTGACCATTGAAGAATAATTGAATGAACCTTCTCGCCCCAAGGGGTGAGGCATTAGACGCCCACTGCGAATAAGCGTACACCGTCCGTGGTGTGCGCCTCGTAACAGGATTTATAGAGTATACTCACGAGCAATGATATTTGCCAAACTCAAGCAACAAGGCCGGCCTTTTTCTTACTCAACATTTGTAATAGCAAAGGTGTTGTAGTTTATAGGTACAAGGGTATCGAATATCTGGACTGACTCGCTTATTGTCTTGACATCTTTCAAACTGTGGGTAGCGGTCTGGAGACCGGAAGAAGAATATTTTACCTCAAAGTCGAAAAAGTCGAATAAGGAAAGAGTAAAGAGGGGGTCTCTTAAAAACTTATTCGACTTCATTGACTTCGCGGTTCATAAAATTCTTCATGTATCCACATTATATCATGTTATTTTGAGCAAATACTTTCGCTTGTTAGTATAATTACACAAATGTTTTTTGGGGAAGCAGCAAAGTCAAACGCTTTTGAAAAAGAGCGCTTGACTTTGATCGTAGCGCAATTATTTTTAACGGAAGTATACCCATAGCGTCATCGCTGACAATAATACAGGGGCGGGTCTTTTTTATTTCCGCTCCAACAGCGGGGTTTAAATTAATTTCCCAAATTTCACCTTGTTTCAACGAAGTCTTCTCCGTCCAACAGCGTTAAGTCCGTCAGTGTTTTGTCATTTGTATAATCAAAAAGCGCTGTGCCGGCGGCGTATTTTAAACGCGAGCGCTGTTCGGCTTTCCGCGTCAAGCCGGTTATTTTTTTCGCTGTTAGTATTTTTTTGTTCGACGGCAATGTCCGCGCGCCATTCTGCATTTCTGATGTTTTCATAACAACCTCGTTTTACTCTCACCGCATTTTTTTCACTACCCTATCATTTTATAATTTTTCCCCCTGAATTCAAGCCCGCGCATTTTACGCCCGGCCATGCCACGAAGCGGCGGAGTGAGGAATTACCAATTACCAATTACCAATTATCAATTAGGAATTAGGAATTAGGAATGAGGAGTGATGAGTGATGACAGGGGGGCGCGACTATGAGACACCGGTTTGCGATGACGCGGGGAAACAGCGCCCCCTCCTGAATTGAAAAATTAGCCGCAAATTACACTAATTGACACAAATTATCGGAGTAAATGCAAAACCCCGACCGCCGCTGTCGAAGTGAACGCCGCTCCGCCGCCAGCGAGCGGCGGCAAGTTGCTAGCGCGGAGCGCGTGAGAAACCCACTGGTGGGCGCGGAGCGTATGTAAACCCACTGGTGGGGGTTAACTCGTATGCTGTAACGCTGTAAACTGTAGTTTTATGAACAAATTCATATTTGTATCGGGCGGCGTATGCTCCAGTTTGGGAAAAGGAGTATCCGCTTCATCGCTGGGGGCGCTGCTTGAGGGACGCGGGTTTAATGTCCGCATGGTAAAATGCGACCCGTACATCAATGTGGATGCCGGAACCATGAGTCCTTACCAGCACGGCGAAGTTTATGTTACTGATGACGGCGCGGAGACCGACCTTGACCTTGGAAACTATGCCCGTTTTACATCCGGGCCGCTTTCCCATGCAAATTCGATAACGACCGGACAAATTTATGACGCGGTAATCCGCAAAGAACGCGAAGGGCGCTACCTTGGGCGCACGATTCAAGTAATTCCGCATATAACGGACGAGATCAAGCGGCGAATTCTTGCCGTTGCTAAAGAAAGTCCGGATAACGATGTGGTAATAGTTGAAATAGGCGGTACTGTGGGAGACATTGAATCCATTCCGTTTCTGGAAGCCGCCCGTCAGATGATACACGAACTAGGCAGGAATAACTCGATTTCAGTTCATCTTACACTGATACCTGAAGTGGCAGGCTCGGAACTCAAGACAAAACCTACACAGCACTCTGTAAAAGCGATGCAGGAGTTAGGAATTCAGCCTGATGTACTTATATGCCGCTCTCCGGTGATGCTGGACGAGGCTACCCGCCGCAAGATAGCGTTGTTTACCAATGTTGAAAACGAGGCGGTAATCGTCTCGTACGATGTAAATACCACAATATACCAAGTGCCGCTTGTGTTTTATGAACAAAAACTAGACCAAATCGTGCTTAAAAAGATGGGCGTAGAGGCTCGACATGCCGATCTTTCTGCCTGGTACTTGATGATGGACAAATTCAACACGCGGGACGGCAAGGTTCGCGTCGGCGTTGTCGGCAAGTATATGGAACTGCATGACGCATACAAATCCGTTTACGAGGCGCTTTTTCACGCCGGACTTGCCTGCGGCGTAGTGATGGATATTGTTAAAATAGATTCCGCGCAGTTGGAAAACGCCTCTGATCTTGACGCTGTGTTAGGAGGCGGCTGTAACTCGCCTTTAGACGGCATACTGATTCCGGGCGGTTTCGGCGAGCGCGGCATAGACGGCATGACGCGGGCGGCGGCTTGGGCGCGGACGCGCAAAGTTCCATATTTTGGAATATGCCTTGGAATGCAAGTCATGGTAATAGAGTGGGCGCGTAATGTGCTTGGCTGGGAAAACGCCGATTCTACCGAATTTTCGCATGACACAACACATCCGGTGATAAGCCTGCTGGAAGATCAGATTGATGTGCAAATGATGGGCGGCACGATGCGGCTTGGCAACAGCGAGAGCCGCGCCCGCGAAGGGACATTACTGAAAGCGGCTTATGGCGAGACGGCAATCCACGAGCGGCACCGCCACCGTTATGAATTTTCGAACAAGTACCGTACCGATATGATTAACTCCGGACTGATTATAAGCGCGTTTACCCCCGATGACTCCCTTGTCGAGTCTGTTGAATGGCCTGACCATCCCTGGGGCGTGGGGGTTCAGTTTCATCCCGAATTCAAATCCAAACCCACAGCGGCGCACCCACTGTTTACTGCTTTTGTAAAAGCGCTCATTAAAAATTCCGCCGAAAACCACGGTTGAAACTGTTCAGAAGCTTCAGCTTATTCGCAGTGAGGGGTTTAATACACCGCCGCATGTAAAATATTTCTGATTTTGGGCGGATAATTCCTTTTTTACTCCAAATTTATGTTAATTTCTTGTAACCATTTCCCTATATTGTTATTTTATAATTAACAGCTAAACTGAAACGCTTTTTTTTCATTTCATTTCTCCTTTAGCGGGGGCTTTACAGAGCCCTCGCTTTTTTTCCCAAACAGTCGCTATCGAAGTGAACGCCTCTCCGCCGCCATGCTAAGTAAAAAGTAAGAAGTAAAAGGTAACATGTAGACCCGCTGGCGGGCGCGTATGCCAACCGCCGTTTTCGTACCTTACGGCACGGAGTGAAGGCTGCTTCCGGTATGTTAGCGCGGAGCGCATGAGAACCCGCTGGCGGGCGGAGCGCATCAGGCTGTGTCAAAACCCTATGTTATTCCAGGAAAGCGGCAGTAGAAAGAGGCGGAGTACAGCCGATTGAGCATGAGCATATCATCCACCCTCACCTCATCAAGCGAAAGCTTTCAGCAGGTTTCCCACTCCCAGTATATTGATTACCCGTTTCATGTTGTAAGCCAGAAAAGTAAGCGCAAATTCTCCGCTTACATTCCCTTTCCCTTTGGTAAGACAATAACCGGCGTCCATTGTCCTCTTTATCGTCCCAAACGGATGTTCCACTATGCTCTTTCTCTCCTTCACCACAGACTATTCTTGACCCACAGAATTTTTTAACCGCAAAGTCGAAAAAGTCGAAGAAGTTTTCATTCAACTGCTCAAAACTTGAGTCGTTTTAGCCATTCTTTCTGGGAAATTTGGCGCTCCTACCCTTTTTTCCTTCCTTC
>JAISCO010000026.1 GCA_031265535.1 Spirochaetaceae bacterium
TCAGCCGCCACTCCAGCGTCTCAGCTTTCAGCCGCCTCATCCCCATCACCACCTGCACCAGCGCTGTCCTCAGTTCTTCAGGCCCACGCTTCGTTATCCGTCCGTGCCTCACAGTCTCCTCATTGTTAATTGCTAACTGCTAATTTTTACTTCTTACTTTTTACTTAGTATGGCGGCGGAGTTGCGTTCACTTCGATAGCGGCGGTCAGGGGCTTCCCTCCGGTAATCTGCAACATCCTTCCTTTTTACCTCCCTTGCTGTCATCATTACTCCTTCCCTCCCTCATTTACTTCTTACTTCTTACCTTTTCCTTATTAGTGTGCTTGACAGCTTTTGGGATATTCGAGTATACTAAAACAAATTTTCGGGGTAGGGTGAGCGTTGATGAAAATCACGCAAATCCCAACCGGCGGTTAAAGCCCGCGACTCCATAGCGTAACACGCATCGCGATATACGCTTTGGACTGAACCGGTGAAATTCCGGTGCCGACGGTATAGTCCGGACGGGAGAAAATTGTCTTTGAAATATTTCCCACGGCTTCCGGGCGGCGGCGCGGGACTGATTCAAACCTTAATCCCCCCATATTTTTATTTCCAAACAGCCCCGAAAGAGCTGGAGGAATAATGAATATTTTTAGAAAGACAGCGGTAATCATAGCCGCTGTAACGGTCGTTCTCGGCGCTTGCGGCGCTAAACGGCAAGACGGTTCCGTTCTGCGAACGGCGGAACGGACGGAGACACTGGCTGTGTTCATACCGGGCACAGCTTCGGGCAGCCCAATCTATGAAATGCTGGTAAGCGGCGTTAAACGCGCTGCCGGGGAATACCCCGGAGTATCCGTGCAGTTTATCGAAGGCGGCTACAATCAGGCGGAGTGGGAAGGCAAACTCACAGCGCTTGCGGCTTCCGGCAAGTACGACCTCATAGTATCGTCCAACCCGTCCTTGCCGGCGCTGGCGCAGTCCGTATCGCTCAAATTCCCGGAACAACGCTTCCTGCTGCTGGACGGCGAATTATCCGGCGTGCCAAACATCTATACCCTGCGCTATAACCAGCGCGAACAAGCGTATATGGCAGGTTACCTTGCCGCTCTACTCATTGACGAAGCCGGCGGCGGCAGAATCGGGCTCATTGCGGGGCAAGAATATCCGGCCATGACGCAGACAATACTGCCGGGGTACAGCGAAGGCGCGGCGGCCGTCAACAGCGGCATAGCGGTTGACTTCAGGGTTGTCGGAAATTGGTATGACGCGGCAAAATGCGCCGAACTTGCCGCCGGCATGATAAACGAAGGCGACCGCGTACTGCTCTGCATAGCGGGCGGCGCTAACGAAGGCGCCGTTCAAGCGGCGGCAGAGTCCCCGTCGAGCGGCGCCAGGATAATCTGGTTTGATACAAACGGCTATGCGGTACGCCCGCCATATATCGCGGGAAGCTGCGTTATATTTCAAGACAAAGCCGCGTACAACACAACAAAACTCTTTTTGGAGGGAACGCTGCCGTTCGGCACGGCGGAACTTGTGGGAGTGCGCGACGGATATGTTGATTTTATAGAGGATGACCCGCTGTACACCGCCGCGGTAAGCGCCGGTGTACGCGAAAAACAGCACGAGATGCTGGAGCGCCTTAGGTCCGGCAGTCTAATTTTAGGCGAAAAACCATGAAAAAGACTGTAAAACCAAACTTTGACGCGCGTTTTTGAGCTAAGGTATTCCGGCAGGTTTAACAAGTAAGACGCCGCCCGGCATCGCCTCCGGAGTTTTGAATTCAGAAACGCTTCAGTTTTGAGGTCATTCTATATGTCTATCAAAAATCTTTTACACAGTTTTGTTCACAGAATGAACCTCGAAGCGATTCATTCGCGGGGGGATAATTCATATTTGAAATTATTCCATATTAATTTTTTTGGAGATTTTATGAAAAAAATATTATTTATATTATTGCTTATATTGTCATTGGCGCCGGTTTTTGCCGATATTTCATTCGGCGGAAACATTGTAGGAAACTGGATGGTAGTGGAAAATAAATCTTCGCGGGATCCTGACTATAATACGGACTTTTATCTCTATAACGGCGGCGGGGCAAACAGTTCGGTACGCGGCAAATTAAATGTTACCGCGGTAAACGAGGCGAATACCTTTGGCGGCTGGATACAGTTCCGCGCTCTGACGAGTACCACCACGAATTTTCGTATGTCAACCAAGGTATGGTGGCAGCCGCTTAGCGCGCTAAAAATTACCTATGGGTATCTTTGGGGCGGCGCAAACCCGATAGGAGTTAATTTAGCCGACTATGAGGTTCTTGACATAAAATACTATGGCAGAAGCGCGAATTACATACCTTTTGGATACGAAATACTGAACGGCGCCCATATTGAGTTAACGCCCACGGAGAATCTGTACATTGTAGGATCGGTTCCGCTCGATAATGCGGGCAACCTAAGCTATAACCACTGGAATACCCCTTATACAGCCGCTAACGGCGATATAAGCGCGGAAGATATTTTTAAGCATACTATGGCGCGGATTGCTTACACTATCCCCGGAACCGGAACGGCGCGGCTTACATTTGCGGGCGGTACGGGAAGGGTCAGCGAATCAATTGACATGACTAAAATTAATAGTGATAACGGGTTTACAAACGGCGTTCACGCGCCAAGTTTAGACACGGTGGACGTATCCGTATTTGACATAGGTTTTACGCTTAGCTCTTTGGAAAATCTTACGCTTGATATGGGTTTTGAGTTCCCTTTGCAAGGAAACGCCTGGCTTAAAGAACCTGATCCGTCAGTTGATATAAATGCCCAAGTACCCATCGCGGTAAATTTACGCGCCAACGCTTCGCACGGCAATTTTAATTTTGCGGGCGGAGTATCGGGCAAATTCGGCGGCAAGTATACGATAGACAATGAACAGGATTATAAATTCGAACAAGGGTTTATACTGGGATTTACGCTTAACCCCACATACGACGCCGGAATTCTAATAGCCGGAATTGTGGGCGAGCTTGAGTTTAACACGAAAGACAAAGTTATCCGCAAAGGTTTTGATGATTATATCTATGATCCAAAAGTAAATTGGAGCGTCATCCCTTATATACAAAAAAATGTATTCAGCGGCGGAACGGTTTACGCGGGTTTTCAGTTATTTTCAAATCTTACAAAGTCAGATTCATCGTCTGTTGATAGATTTAAGTGGAAACAAGGTTTCGGCTGGTCGATTCCAATTGGGCTGATTTATTCTTTTTAACTAATTGTTGCTCCTTCAAAACTTCAGTTTTGAAGGAGCGGCTTTTTATGAACAATTTTATTAGGAGGCTTTTATGAAGGCAAAAATGGTATTGGTTGGTATAAGTTATCTGCTTATTTTTTCATTAGCGGGATGCGCTACTATTAAAGGGACAATTAAAGGAACAACAGAAACAATTTATTCAGGAGAAAAAAGTGTAGCTGATTACGAAAATGTTTTGGAGCAAAACCCTAATGGTGTTTTTGCAAACCGCAATGGCGAGCAAATTCGTACACAGATAATTTCATTTCAATTTATTGATGGGAATAAAGTTTATTTTTGTACGGGCAGCGAAAAACCTTTTTATGAACAGCTGTTGAAATTCCCTTATGTTTCATATTGTACTTATCCCGATGATTTTGAACCCGTACTGTCTTTAAGCGGTAAAGTAGTTTTTAGCGATGATAGTTCGCTAAAGGAGCGCGCGTTTAACGGCAGCGGTTATGCAAGTATGTTTGTAAGAAATCATTACAAAAATGTAGACAATCCAAATTTAAAATTGTTTTACATAGATGTAGATGAAATTGAAATATACGATTCTGACGGAGCAAGAGCGTATAGAACAAAATAAATCTCTTCGCCGCCATACTAAGTAAAAAGTAAAAGGTAAAAAGGAAAAATTAGCAATGAACAATTAGCAATGGAAGAGGTAGTACAAGCAACAATTTGCGAAGCGTAACGGCGCGCAACTGGTCATGGAGACTGCCGGTCCGGCGTATCGGGTACAAACATCATATCGCACCCTGCCCGCATAAGATATTTGTACCCGTTTTTTGACAACAGGGTGTTTATTTCGTTTCCATGCCCGTTTTCTTCAACAGTGATGAACTGAAAACTGTACTCCGAAAAATTTATGCTGTTTAGTATGGGGAGTTCGTAACCTTCGACATCCAGCGACATGAAATCTATTGTTTTTATACCGGGATAGTTTTCCATAATGCCTGCAAATGTTTTTGTCGTAACGTTTATCCGTTCAAAAGCGCCGGATTCATATATTATTTTCGCATGTTCATCCGTCATACATTCGCCAAAGCCGCTTAGGGCATCAAAATTTTTTGCTATAAGGAATTCAAGATTTTCGCCTGACACGGAAGACAATGCCGCATTGTAACAATCGCACTTTCTAAAATGTGCGAGTTTTTTAAAAATGTCCGGCTGCGGTTCTATGCATACGCCTTTCCAACCCATCTGTTCAAGCGCGTATGTATTGCTGCCTGAAATTCCGTCATTCGCCCCAATGTCGATATAGAAACCGTCCTTTTTTTCTTTTAGATACAAATAGGCAATCAAATCCTGAAAATACTGTCCGCGGAATTTCACTTTGCCATAAATTGCGCCATATAATATAGACTGAACTATTGATGCCTGAATATCAGCTCCAAACGGCGTTATACCTATCAGCCATTTAACAAAACGTATAAACAGCCCGC
>JAISCO010000064.1 GCA_031265535.1 Spirochaetaceae bacterium
CACCCGGCTCAGGGTCCCCGCCCGGTTTTCCACCAGAGCCGACACCACATGCTGCTTCATAACCGCCCTCCAAAAACGGGATTTTTTTTACCGTATCCGGTAATTTGTAGGATGTCAAGTACTTTCCTGTAGAAAACCTTCTCTCTGCCAAAGATTGTATATACAGTAAAAAAAATTCGAAAAAGCAAAAAAACCTATTGACAAAGTAACTTAACAGTGTTATTATAACAATGTTAATCTATTGGAGGATACTATGGGAAGGCCAGAAACGAATTTAGCTCCCCAAATACGGGACAAAACCCTTGAATTACTTCTGGAAAAAGAACCTGAAGAAATATCCACAAGGGACATAGCCAAAGCCTGCGGGGTAACGGCCACCAGTCTTTACTACTATTACAAAGACAGGGAAGCCCTATTTAATGAAATAAAACTCGAATGTATTGAAAAAATGGATAAATTTATCTCTGAAAAGATTAAAAAAGGAATGTTAAAACAACATAGACAGGGTGAAACCCCCAATCCTTTAATCGAGGCCAGATTAGGACTTGAAGCATTCAGGGATTGGGCTTTTTCAACGCCCCGAATAGCCCTTTTGGTCATGGGGCGGTTGAAGGCGGATACACAGGCTGATCCTGAAAAAATGAAGAAATACTACAAAAGTACAGTTTGGGGGCAAATGGTGTTCGATAGAGCGGTACAGGCGGGGCTTTCCAACAGTAATGACACATTGCTTGACGCGAGTCTTTGTATAGCGGCTCTTTGGGGAGCGATAGAATCGGTTCTGCTCAACCGAACCATTCCGCAGTACTGGTCAAAACGCGGAGGAATTGAATTTACCAATAAAATGATCGATTTACTTTTAACATCGTTGATGTGCGGAAAATCGGCATGAAATTATTCGGGAGAATATAGTGAAAAGAATTTTGCTTTTTATTCTATTGCCTTTGTTTGCATCGGCACTTATTGCGGAAGAACAAGCGGATGACAGAACCGCCGTTACATCTTCCGGTGAGATGACTTTGCAGGTTTCGTCTCTACCGGAAATGAAGATAAGTTTCACGGAGCGTTTTAGTTTCCCCTTTTTACAAGGTGAAAGTCCGTTAACGGCAGATAATAACATCGGTCTTGCCTTGAGCGCTGAAATATCGCCGATTTCTCTAAACGGCGTTGCCGAAGCTGTCTGGACCCCGATTGCGTTTTTTCAATTTGTGGCTGGCGGAAGAATTGGTTCGGGCTGGAATCTCAATATTTTCGATAGTGAAATTTACGGGATTGGGCTTAACCGCCCGGATAGTGCGGGTAACGGCGAACATGACGGCGGCGCTTTCGACGGACTTCTTTGGAAAGCGCAGACAGGGGGAGCGTTCCAGTTTGATTTAGCCGCTCTGTATCCCGGAAACTGGCATCATGCAGTTGCCCGAAGCTATCACGAAATTAATTATAAGGGTTACACACGGGCGAAAGACGGCGAATCATGGTACTACGAAAACGATGACGGCGAAAACTGTAATGGCTTTAACTATTACGGCAATCTGCTCATCGGGTATCAGATGCCTATTTTCTTTAATATGGCGGCGCTTCTTACGGAAATGGATTTGTATCTGTACGATACTCCGGATCGCGGCAGATGGGGAGATGATAAAATCCGCTGGACTTTTTCCGGTATTTTTGGCTTTACTATCACCAAACAAATTGATCTCACACTAATTGCCCAATTTAGAACACGGGGTAATTATCAAGAATCAAATTGGCGGGATTTATATTACCAGAACCGGACTATTGACAGTTCAAAACCGATACATCTGGAATTCTACCGTGTTGCCGCCACCTTGACATACAAATTTTGATGGAGGAATTATGAAAAATTTTGTCTTTGCTTTTGGTTTAGTTGCTTGTTTTGGTATTATTTACTGTAGCACAGAGAAAACAAAAGGAAACATGCCGGGTATTCAAAACCAGATGGAATTGATAATAGAACCGGGCGAACACTGGCGGAGTAAAATGAAGGTTTTTATTTTCTCTATAAAGAAAAGCCCGCAATTGGCCGCATGGGTTGAAGATAGTAATGGAAATTATATTTCAACGATTGCTGTCAGTGAAAAGAGCGCTAAAGGAAACTGGATAAGCGCCCCAAGAGAAGGACGGCCTGAAGCATTGCCTGTTTGGAATCACAGACAACAAAGTTATGCAGCAGCAGGTGATCTTGACGCGGTAAGCTCCGTAACAATCAAAGGCTCTTTTAAGGCAGACATAGACAGGGAATCATTTGTAAATGGAAATACATACCATGTTTTTCTCGAAATAAACCACAGCTTTGATTACAACGATTACTGGACTAAGGACAATTCAGGAGTCAACGGACAACCGTCATTGATATACCACGCACAGTTTATTGCCGGGAAATTCGAACAAATACCCCTTGTTCCTATAGGACATGGTTCAGTTGACGGATCTGATGGAAATATCACAAGCGGATTAGAATATTTTACGAGTGCCTTAAACATTGTAAAAAATTCTTATATTGTTGTGAAATAATTTGGCGGCGATGGTATGAAAAAGTATTATCATTGGATAATCCACGGCGTTCAATTTCTGCCAGAAGTTTATCCACGTCATTGTTGGAAAAGGAAAGTTTTGGCCGTTTTAGCACGGCATGGTATTCAGCCAAAATGCGATAGTCAAAATAAGGGGTGATTTTGTCTGATAGCATCAGGCTAACAATGGTTGAGGGATTTCCTAAAGGGGTCCAGAGGGCGGAAACCAGGACATTGGTGTCAAGGACCACCCTTTGCATTAAACCGCTTCTCCCCGGGCTCTCATATCAGAGCGGGCGGCTTGTATTTCCGCTTCGATTTCTTCTTCGCTTAAAAAGCCCCGTTTTTCAGCCTCTCCGCGCATTTTGTTGAACAAACGCATGGCCTCAACTTGGCGAAGGGTGTCCAGGGTTTCTTCCAGATCCTCATTGGTAAGGTCCAGGAGCAGCGCCGTTGGTTTTCCGTTATTCGTTATGATCATCTTGCCGTCCTGGGACAGTTTTTGCCAAACCTTCCTTGACGCGGACCTGAATTCACG
>JAISCO010000123.1 GCA_031265535.1 Spirochaetaceae bacterium
GCCAAAACAGCCGGCTTCGATATTGTGGTTGACATTGTTTTCATACGCCAGCATGGTATCCGCTTTAAGCAGTTCATCAAACGGCTTTACGACTTCCATATCCATGTCAAGGTAAATACCGCCGCGCGAATAAACCGCGTATAGGCGTATATAATCGGCGGCGCAGGCATAAAGTTTTACATCAAAGGCTTGTTTGACCCAAAGCACGCTGTTCATATCAAAACGCGCCGTGTCCCACAGTATAAACTCGTAATCCGGCAGTTTTGCTTTCCATGTCGCCATGCAGCGCTCATAATTTTCCGGTATGGGATCATTCGATAACCAGCAGTAATGTATGATCTTTGGTATCATCTGCTATTCCATGTAAAATAAACTCAAAATAAACCGGGGCCGCCGCGCCCCGGTAACTTAATACTCCTAGCTATTCAGGCGTTTTTCTATCGCTTCAAGCTCGGTTTTTAATTCGTCAGGCAGGCGGCTGCCGAATTTGGGGTAGTGCTTATTGCGCACATCATCTATTTCCTTCTTCCAGCCGTCAATGTCCACGCGCAAAATTTCCGCCATGTCCGATTCGCTTACTCCGGCGGGACGCTCAATCGCGTCCGGCGCGGGCAGTGTGCCGATAGGCGTTTCAATAGACTTGCCTTTGCCGTCGCAGCGGTCAAAAATCCATGCAAGCACGCGGGAATTTTCGCCGTAGCCGGGCCAAATGAATTTATCCTGTTCATTTTTGCGGAACCAGTTTACAAAAAAGATTTTCGGCAGCTTATCCCCCCAACCTTTTTCCTCCGCCGTTTTACCGATTTTTATCCAGTGTTTGAAATAATCCCCCATGTTGTAGCCGCAGAACGGCAGCATAGCGAACGGGTCGCGGCGCACCTGCCCTACTTGGTCGGAAATCACAGCCGCCGTTACTTCCGAGCCAACGATTGAACCCATGAACACGCCGTGTAGCCAGTTTTTCGACTGATTTACCAGCGGTATCGTTTTAGGGCGGCGTCCGCCAAACAGGAACGCGCTTATCGGCACGCCGGCGGGGTCTTCCCACTCCTTGGCGATGCAGGGGCATTGTTTTGCGGGAGCGGTAAAGCGCGCGTTTGGATGAGCTATCTCCTCTCCCTTAGGACTCTTGTCGGTCTGGGGCGCGGGACGTTTAACGCCTTTCCAGTCGATAATCTCCTTGCCCGGAGCGCCGTGGCCTATCTGTTCCCACCAAATATCGTTGTCCTCAGTAAGACCGCAGTTTGTGAATATTGTATTTTCCTTTATGGTCTCCATCGCGTTCCGGTTCGATTCGTTGTTTGTGCCGGGCGCGACTCCAAAGAAACCCGCTTCGGGATTGATAGCATAGAGCCTGCCGTCCTTGCCGAATTTCATCCATGCTATGTCGTCCCCGACCGTCTCAACTTTCCAGCCCGGCAGTGTTGGAATCAACATCGCCAGGTTTGTTTTTCCGCAGGCGGACGGGAACGCGCCGGTTATATACTTTACTTCACCTTGCGGATTCGTGATTTTAAGGATGAGCATGTGCTCTGCAAGCCAGCCTTCATCGCGGGCAAGCACAGACGCGATACGCAGCGCGAGGCATTTCTTGCCAAGCAGCGCGTTTCCGCCGTAACCTGAGCCGTAAGACCAAATCTCGCGTGTTTCCGGAAAGTGCGAGATGTATTTATCCGACATGGGAGCGCACGGCCATTTGCCGTTATCCGTTTGTCCGGGGGCGAGCGGTTTGCCGACAGAATGAAAGCACGGTACAAAAAAGCCGTCCGCGCCGAGCGTATCCAGCACTTTGGTTCCGACACGCGCCATTATGTGCATATTGGCGACAACGTAAGGGCTGTCGGTAATTTGAACACCGATTTTTGCGATGTTCGAGCCGACCGGTCCCATCGAAAACGGGATTACATACATCGTGCGCCCTTTCATTGAGCCTTTGTATAGGCCGCTCATCTTTTGTTTGAGCTCGGCGGGGTCTATCCAGTTATTTGTCGGCCCCGCGTCATCCTTGTTTTTGCTGGCAATATATGTGCGGTCCTCTACCCGCGCTACATCGGATGGGTCTGAACGGAACAGTACGCTGCCCGGGCGCTTGTTTTTATCAAGAACGGTGGCGAGTCCGGCGTCAATCGTGATTTTAATCATCCTGTCATACTCGGCGGCGCTGCCGTCACAGACTTCCACCGCGTCAGGCGTCATAAGCGCCTGCGCTTCCTCAATCCACTTCTTTAACCCGGCATGTTTTAATTCATTGACTTTCATGCTTTTCTCCTATTTAGGCCGGCGGATGCCGCCTGTAATATTGAACACCAACGCAAAGCGTTAATGCCTTCCTCCTTCTAAATCCTCTTACTAGCGGGTTTAATTCGCTATTATGTTAAACTATAGAAAAAAACACCGGAATTATCAAGGCGGGGAGAAAAGAAGAAGGAAAAAGGAACAGGTAAAAAGTAAAAATTAGCAATGAAGAATTAGCAAGTAACAATGAGGAAGGAAGGGAGAAGGAAGAAGGAAAAAAGAAGAAGTAAAAAGTAGCAATGAAGAATTAGCAAGTAACAATGAGGAAGGAAGGGAGAAGGAAGAAGGAAAAAAGAAGAAGTAAAAAGTAAAAAGTAGCAATTAACAGTGAGCAATTAACAATGAGGAATAAAGGAAGAAGGGGGCCACTGATTGCGCAGATTACACTGATTTTTGGGGTATCGGCGCTATAACTGATCGAAGCGGGCGTAATTCGCGTAATCAGTCGCCATTTATGGCGCAATCAGCGGACAAACAGTACCTTTTCCCTTTTCCCTTTTACTTTTTCCTTAATAAGTGTTGCCATTTATCGCTAAATACGACATTTTTATACATAGTAACTTTTAGCAGCTTTTCCCAAAAACTTTACTTCACGGACAAAAGACGCTAAAACGGCTTTAGTCAATGGGTCGGTGGACTTGTTAGATGACGCGAATATCAGCTTATTGCCGGACTAAAGCCGGCCAAGTCTTAACGGGACTTTTGAACAAGTCAAATTCATTTTTTATGGAAGGTATGTCATGTTTCAAAATAAACGAAACAATTTTAAGTTAATTATGCGCGCCTGCCTTATGGCAGTAACATTCTTGTATTTAACGTGCGCAAGCGGCGGCACGGCTTACAATGCTCTGAATCCCAAAGAAACTATTCCCGTAATGGAAAATTTACGGCAGGGGATATTGGACAACGGCCTGCGTTATTACATTTACGAAAACCGTAAACCTGAAGGACGCGCCGCATTGACCCTGGCGGTTAATGCCGGCGCTGTTCTGGAAGACGATGACGAGAATGGTCTCGCGCATTTTGTTGAACACATGGCGTTTAACGGTACGGCGCGTTTTTCCGAATCCGAGGTTGTAGATTATCTGCGTTCACTCGGTATGCGCTTTGGCGCGGACGCTAACGCTTATACAACAGGCGATGAAACTGTCTATGGAATAGATGTCCCTGTCGAAACAGATGACGCCGGAATAAAACGCATACCGGAAAAAGCCCTGAATATACTTGACGATTGGACTTATGCCGTAACATTCGCGCCGGAGGATGTTGACGATGAAAGGCGTGTAATCATGGAGGAGTACCGGCTGCGGCGTTTTGGCGCGGACGGGCGGCAGTCTAAGGCGCTTTTATCGGGACTTACAGCCGGTTCGCGTTACGAGGAACGTGATGTAATAGGCTTGCCGGAAATAATAGAAAGGTCCCCGGCGGAAAAGATCAAAGGTTTTTATAAAAAATGGTATAAACCGGAAAATATGGCTATAATTTTTACCGGCGATTTTGACGGCGCTGTCCTTGAAGAAAGTCTTGCCGCGCATTTTAACGCTCCCGCAAGCGCGACTCCGTTTGTTCATCCTGAGTATTCTTTGCCGCCCCTTGAAAAAAACAATATCAGAATAGAAATACTTACCGACCCTGAACTTTCTTATACACAAATCGTGTTTTCTTATAAACAAAAGTATACTAAAAATGAAAATACTATCGCCGAATACCGCGAGAATCTAATTGATAATTTAATCAGCCGGATGCTGTCCGAGCGTTTTGAAGATTCAGTTCTTGAGCCGGACGCATCGTATGTCGGCGCCGGCGCGGAGCTTTTTAGCATCGTGCGTCCTTCACGTTTTTATTTTCTTAACCTTGTAAGTAAGCCGGGCATGACGGAAGAAGCTTTAGACGATTTATTAATCGCAAAAGAATCTGTAAGGCGTTACGGATTTTCCAATACGGAGATTGAACGGGCAAAACGCTCGCTTTTGTCTGATATTACGCAGAGCGCCGCCGAAAAAGAAAAAAACGATTCGTCTTATTTTACTTGGAAGCTGACAAGGCATTATTTGAATAACGCCTCCATTCCGGATATTGACTGGGAACTGGCAACAATCGAAAAATTACTTCCGTCCATAACTAAAAATGATATTCACAATAAGGCAAAAAATTATTTTTCGTACAATGATATTTTTGTTTTTATTTCCGCGCCGGAAGCGGAAGCCCCCTATATTCCGTCAAAATCTGATATAATGCAAAAAATAAAAACTTCGGGCAGTCTTAAAATAAAAAAACCTGACGCGGCTGTAGTCAATTCAGATCTGCTGGATAAAACGCCTGCCCGCGGCGAAATTGTGGAAGAAATAATTCACGAAGATACCGGCATTACTGAATGGAAACTTGATAACGGCGCGAGTGTGCTTCTTAAAAATACATTAAACAAAAATGACGATATTGAAGTTTATGCGGTATCCCGCGGCGG
>JAISCO010000133.1 GCA_031265535.1 Spirochaetaceae bacterium
TATGATGTCCTCTGTGTAGTGTTCAAGTATCAGGAAAAGCTTCTCCAGCCAGTACCTGGACGTCGTAAAGGCATTCCGGTTGTTCCAAGAATCGGCGTTTATGCTGACGTACCGAAAAATGTTCAGACAGTACTCCATCCATTCACTGATGGAGACCTTATGGCTGTCGAATATCGTGCCGGTCATGGGTGTAAAGGTCTGTCCGCAGCCTTTGCAGCGGTATCTCTGAATCCCGTTCCCGGTTGGACCAAATCGGCTGATACCGTCATGCTGGCAGTATGGGCAAGTCTCCGGAATGACCGCATTGATTAGTGCTGCTTCCCCTGTTTCTGTCAACTTGGGATGCCTCTCCTTGTATTGGATTTCATATCGTTCTGATAGAAAGTGCTGAGTCGGTGTCAATCTGTCATGCCCTTCCCATGGAGTCTTCCTTCTGAACCTGTGATTCCTGCTCTTGGCCATGCGCCTTGGCACCTCCGCTGTAGGGTACCTGAATTATATCATCAATTTCAACACTGTGCAAGTAAGGATTCTTTGTTAATTGATCTAAGGAGTTTTAGATGAGGAATGGATTCAACGGGTATATGCGGCTGCCCTGTTAATCACTGCCTCATTATTGGCAAGCAGGTAAGATAAAATGTCGGTGTCAAGAAACAGCAAAGTCTGGTCGTGTGGAGGGTTCGCGCCGCTCACGGATTATCTCCTCAATGATGGCGACATCCTCGCAGTCAAAGATACCGGCAAAATCGAAGATATTTTCTTTGGGCCGGGACTGCGTCTTAGGGCTGGTAAACGTAACTACCGCCTCGTACGGCTCGTTCACCGGAACCGGATCTTTCGGCGTGATTTTTGTTCCGTCAAATTCAGCTTTTATCGCATACATAGCGTGTCTCCTGTTTTATTAAGGGTAATACACGGCGAGCAGTGTGTCAATGGGCGGATGTGGCGCTCAGTTAATGCGGGGCGGCCTTCGATAGGATGGCTTTGAAGTGATGAGTTATGTGCTGATAGGCGAATGTGAGCATTCCGCCAGCCGGTTCTCATACTAGGCTGTGTCAAAACTCAAAAAATCGAAATGCACCGCTATATATAGCGTTATTAAACCGTATAACAAAGAAAATAACGCTATATATGGAAGCGACAATGACTTTTGACACAGGCTGATACGCTCCGCGTTAGCGTTTTGCCGCCATCGCAAACTTGTTTGCGCCGTTGGCGGCGGAGTTGCTTTCACTTCGATAACGGCGGTCGGTTTTTCCTCCGCTTCGATAATTCGTGTTAATCTGCGTAATTTGCGGCTATTTTTTAATTGCTAATTGCTCACTGTTAATTGCTGTCCTTTTTCCTTATTACTTCTTACCTCTTCCTTGTAATCGTGTTTTATGTCATTTTAAGGGCTTTTGTTTCTATGTCGGAAGCGCCCGCTTTAGTGCGCAGCGCCGTTGCTCCGGAATCCGCCGCGGTAGCCTCGCCGGTCAATGCCAGCGCCTCGGTTTCGCTGGCCTTTACCTCGCCGTTGGCTCCGGCCACCGTATCCTGGGTCAGCTTGCCTTCGGTTTCGTTGCCGGAAACTTCGGACTTGCTCAGGACAGTTTCGTCCGCGGTGGGGTGCATCTCTGTTTCGCCGGTTATCGTGCTTTCTTTGTAGTTTGTAACCAGCAAACTTTCCGCAACCGCGCCGGCGGCAGCGACCAGCATGGCCGCCGTTGCCGACGCGATAAGCGGGGTAACGGCGCCGATAATAGCGTCTTTGGTTTCTTGATCCATGTCCATTTTATAATCTCCATTTGTTAAAATATGTTAATCTAATTTCATCGGGAACAAAGTTTGCCCGCCGTCACCAAGCGCGTTTTGAAATCGGCTCATTCTACAGCTTTGTTGTTTTCCGGTTTCCAGCGTTTGTACGGCAAAGGCGCGGCGGCATCCTGTCCCGTCCCCGTCGCTTCCGCCGCTGTCAGCGTCTCGTGCGGCGCTTTTCCGGAGGCAAGGCTTTCTTCCCAGTTGTCTTTGCCGCTTAGCACATCTATTCCCATGTTAAAGTAAAGTTCGTAGCGTTCTTTGAGCTTCCGTGTACCGCCTTTGTGCAGGGCGCACATCAGGAGCGTCTGATTCAGTCCGTTGGCCGCTAGACCGGGCGGAGTGGGTACTATTTGTTCACCGCCCGGCATCAGATTACCGGACGCCCAGAATGCGCTTAGCGCCAGCAGTCCCGCCGGCGTGTCGGGACATTCGTTGCCTATGTCAAGGCAGATTTTGCTGTTAGGCTCGTCAGGAACCGCTATCCAGCGGGACACCGCGGACAGCGCGTTATCCCGCAGTTTTTTCTCGTGCGCCGGAACCTTGGGCGGGATAACCGATTTAATCGTGTCTATCGTCTCTTTTCGTACCGCCTGTATTTTTGCTTTTAATTCGTCCGATGCCTTGAATATGGGGGAATTCGGGTCTATTTGGTTTGGATCCTCGCTTAGGCGGGCGGCCAGTTTTTTCAGTAAGTCCATCGGGTGTATGCCGTGAACGCGCTTGAATTCCTGAAAAGCCGTCTCTACAGCGTCTTCCGCGAATTTTAGCGCTTGGGGATCTACTTTGGCGCGAAGCTCCGCGTTTTTTGCTTTTAAATCCGCAAGCGACGCGTTTAAGGTTTCCATTAACTTGGGGTCCGGTTCCGGTTTTTTGATCTTGGCAAAATCAGGCACCGTGGTTTTAAAACTTGCGCCTATATCCGCGATGTCGCGGTCTTCCGCCGGAGCCGCCAGCAATTCTTCCGCCAGTGATACCACGCAGCGGTAGCCCCACCAAATTCCGGCGCGCCTGTGGCAGATATATGCCAGCAGTTCGCAGGCCTCTTTATATTTTTCCGCCTTTGCCAGTTTGAACGCCATCTCTTCAGCGTTGTCCGCGCCCGCGAATAGTCCGGCCATATCCGGACGTATCTTATAGTTTTCGTTTTCCGCCGCGTCTTTTATTGTAATATAACGCAACTGTATCAGGTGCTTATCCAGCCAATCTAATTTATCCGACATAAAATTACTCCCTTGCCATTCACAAAGTCCGGTTTAATACTCCGCACCCGGTAGAGCTTCCCATCATTCAAGTAAAAAGTAAAAGATAAAATGTAAAAAGTTCCCTGCTCATTGCTCACTGTTCATTCCTTTTTCCCTGTTCCTTTTCCCCTTTTCCTTTATCTGTTCCTTTTTACCTCTTTGCGGGGGCCATCCGTGTTGCGCTGATTTTCGTTTTGAAATCGGAATTGCTAAATAGCGCCCTTCATCCATATCACTTGCTGCCTTTAGGAATAATCGGAGGATTCCCCGGATCTTTGACCTTTATGCTGTTGCCGGCATCGACGGCGCCGGTAACATTTTTAGTAAGTTTCGCAAGTTTCGTACCAATGGTCGCCCAGAAGCCGCCTATTGCCACCCACCGAGGCACTAATGTCAAAGTCGACGCCGCAGCTTTCTTTGAGTCTGCATATTTGTTAACCAAATAATCCCCCTTCATCTCTATACCGCCGTTTTGTAGTAACGAAACTGACGCGGTCGCGAGTTTGTCGGCGCCGGCGCTGGCATTGGCCATAACGGTACCAAGTGAGGCAAACAACTCAACAACAGTGCTTTCAACAACAAGAAACGCAAGATTAAGGGTATCCCGTTCCGATGTTTCGGCATTAATAAAGTCTGCCGTCGCGAGGTGTGTAACGGTAGTCCAAAGTCTGTGTTCCGTTGACTCAATACCAAGACGGTCTTCTATCGTGGTGCGCGCTGTTTTAATTGTTTCCATTAAAAAGTCAAATAAAGTGCAAAGTAACGTATAAGGTCTAAATTCGTTCCCCATTTTAAGCAACGCCTCAGCAGCATCAGCTGACTCTTGATCTGCGTCGAAAGTACCCTTATTCTCCGTTGCTTGGGCGTATGATGATGATTTTGGGTCTCGTGGGTTTCCTGCGTCTATTGGTTTCTTTTTGTCTGGGTCTGTTCCTACTGTGCCTGAAAATTTTTTCTGCCAAGACTCATAGGTTTTAGTCTTAATCGCAAGACCTAAATTGGCAAGTCCTTTAAGGATATTATCCCACAGGAGCGTCCAAAATTGCGCTTTTTGCGCTGATTCCGAGTGTGACGGATGCCTTGCCGCATCTAACGCGAGTCCTGCCATAGTTATGCTTGCAGCCATATCACAGCCGTACAGGACGTCATTAATAACTTGCTCCGGCATACCTTGCGTTGACATTTCGATTTGCCTGCCGCCCAACGCTATGTTTCCAACTGTTCCCGAGATGTTTGTGTTAAAGCCATTGCTTATCGACCATTTGTAGCCTGAGTTTATTCCTACAGTCTTACCAAACATTGATACACCGTCTTTATTGTTTACGTCAAGCGTGGAATCGAACGGGTTTGGGGCGGCGGATTCCAGCAGTTGACTCACAACACTGAAACCCTTGTCAGAAATTTTTACACTGGTACGCCCCACTCTTAAAGTTATACTATTGCCCGCTTCGATGGTAATATCACCCTCGGCGAGGATTCTTATATCGCCGCTGTTCATACTCTTGGACGCGTCATTAACATCTTCACCGTTGAATCCTGTCTGCAATGCCGTAGTCAGCATTTCCAGCCGCCGCGCCGTTAAGCGGTGGTGGTTATCCGCGTCCGTATAAATATCGCCCGTTGATTGAATGTTTATCCGGTCAACTTTAGGGGGCTTGGCGTCCTTGTCGTCAGTCTCTTTCCACAAGGTATCTTTTTGATAAAAGCCAAGTTCCGAGTAGGGGCGGCTGGAAGTGTTTGCTCCTTCTTTATTGTACCGGAACACTTCGGCCTTACAGTCAATGACTTCCGAGGCGTCTTCTGTTTCGGAGCCTTTCGGTATTGGGCTGAATGTCTGTGTCTGATTATCAGGCAAATAACCCATAAGATAGCGAGTAGTACTACTATTGGCTCCGTCGACAGTTGCTACCAATACTTTTTCACCGACCTTAGGCGACCGGTACAAACCCGACTCTATGCCGCCAAGCGGCATGACCAGATTAACAGGAATATCATCTTTAGGAGTCTCAGTCGTACTGGTGGGATCCGGTATATAAAATTGGTATGGATTAGCGGTAGTGCACTCGCTGCTTACCGTTCCAGTTATTAAATCCATGTTATACGCTCCTTAATCAATTGGCTGTGTTAAAGCCGGCGGGCAAAAGCGTTTTAACGCGCCCTGCCTCCAATCTATGCCGCTAAATTCAAGTTCGTTTACTTCGCCGCCGGACGCTTCCGGCAGTATCGCTAAATCCGGCCGCCAGCGCGCTCTGCTGTGAAGCTTTATACCGGTAAGCAAAATCATGTTTACGGTTTTGTCAGCCGCGCCGTAAAAATGCCGCAGTTCCAGTATAAGTCCCGGGCGCATTCCCATATTAGCCGCCGCGCCCGATATTTTTGTCTTCGCGATATTCACCGCGCAGCTTTGCGCCGTAAGAATCTTTTTAATGTCATCATCAATTTCGCCGGTTTCCGTATTTACTTCGTAGCCGTGAAAAAGGCCTTGGTAATGTACGCACCTACAGCCTGCCGCCGTCTTGCCCTGTTTCCACTGCTCGGACCCATAGTTTGCGGACGGATATACCGCGTCCAGTTTTAAGCCGTCAACGCCGATTTTGTTTGAAATATTGAATTTGTCCATCCGCCATAGATTATTAGCTTCATCGGCGCTTAAAAAATCGAACTGCGCTATATCGGGTTCTTTACGCTTGTCGGAATAAACTATATCGGAAACCGGAAATTTTTCCCCGCTGGAAAAATAAAGTGACTCGGTTCCCAACGCGCTGTCCGAAACCGCCGGATGCGTAAATGTATACGATAGTCCGTACATACCCGCTATGCGTTCAATAAAATCAATATCGGATAATCCGCTTTGATCGAACATCAGTTTCTTGCTGTACTCGCCGCGTGAAAGGTATTTGCCTTCAATTTGTGATTTTATATTATACTTGGCGGTGATCTGCTCAAAGATATCCGCGGGGTTCATATTGTAGTACGGCGCGCTCAGCCGCGTAAACTTTAGGCGTGAAAGAGCCGGTTCAATGATAAACTCGTAGATGTAACAGTCCTTTTTAATGCCGCTGCAAAATACTCCGGCGCTGCCCGCACCTGTAACTATTCCGTGCAGATAACGTGTCCGGGTCGTTTTCCTGTCTATCAGTTTTTCATTGATGATAACGGTGATCTTATTATCAACAAGTGATGAAAGCTCTTCTATCGTATGTTTTTGATCCGAAATTGCCGTTAGTTTCGCGCGGTAAAGCCGCGAGAATCCTTCTTCCAGAAGCAAATCCCACGGATATAAATCCGCGCACTTGCTTCCGGCAAGCCTCAATTCCAGTGTGCTTGTGTCTTCAGGCATAGAGTTTTCCTCATACAATTTCGTTTACATTCGGGCAGACCATCACGGCGGTTGATACCGGAATGCCAAGCATGGAAACTCCCATAACCATGCTGCTTAAATTCGCGGTGGGTCTTCCTTTTGCCAGTTTATTTATCGCTGTTGTCATAGTTATAACGCCGCTTATACACATGGCTCCGGCCACCGCATCGCCTAAACAGGCTACAGGCAGTCCTTTGACCATAGTGGTCAGCGCTCCGGGGCCTATTATCACATCTCCGGTAGCTGTTAAATTGCAAATTGTAGCAACGGGTGTCGGCATATCCAGCCTCCTGTAAAAAGCGGACGTTTAGCCGCTTATATTGATATACATTAACACAAAAGTGTTAATGGTAAGTTCCATAAAAAAGCGGATATATATCCGCTTATATTCAATCGGACATTAACACGAAAGTGTTAACGATTATCAATTTCAACAAAATATTTATTCAAACATCGCTCAAAATCCTGTACTTATTTTTTAATGCGTTCAATCAAAGTTCAATCAAAGTTTAAAGTTTCCCCACTCCGCCGAGGCGGAATGGGGAATGTCAGACGGATGCTGTTACTCGTTAGCTATCTGGTCATAAGACGCTTCAATGGCGCCGTCTTTGGAACCGTCCGGTTTGATAGGAGTTACCTTCCACGTCATTTTACCGGCTATCAGTTCCACTTCTTCCACAGGCTGTTGGGACAGCGGATCATCCGACCCGGTGTCAATGGTTTTTACTTCCGCTTTTGCCACACGAACATTTTCCATTGTTAGTTCGTACACGGGAGTCTGAGACCCCGCTATCACGCGGCAATATTGGAAAACCGCTTTTTCTATCTTATTGCCGTTCATGCAATAAAGCTGCAATTTAGGCGTAGACTTATCTACCGCATGAGTAAAATGAAACGGCGTAAATTGTCCGCGTCCCGCTACATCACCGCTGCGCTGAATCGAAACATTCTGCGTAGATCCGTTGGCAAAAGAGATAAGCTCTACCCACTTGTCGTGAGCTTTGTCAGAGGCCTGTCCCTCAATCCCGTCCAACTGTAAAAAATAAACACTTGCCATAATTTTACCTCCAATAGTAAAACATTTTGTTAATTAAGCAGTTTCAAAACTATCATGTTTTGCAACTGTTTTTAACCCTTTAATAATATAACCATTTATACCCGCAAATGTTACATAAACCGGTTATATGCGCCATTACGCGGTTAAAAATAATTCCACAATTTATTCAGAAACCAAAAGTTTCAAAACGCCCCCCCAGCTTTTAAGCTGAGGGGCGGGGGGGGGGGGGGGATGAAATTTATTACTCCTACCCCCGCATATCTTTTTTTAACCGGACATTAACACGCAGTGTTAATGATTACTCCTTGTCCCCGCCGCTCTCTTTGCTGCCGTCATTCTTGCTCTCGTCATCTTTGCTTTCGTCATTCTTGCTGTCGTCATCCTTGTTCTCGTCGTTCTCTTCATTGTAAACGAATTTTTGATCGGTTACATCTACGAACACTTTTGAAAGCGTTGTTTTTTCCATGACGGCGCGTAAAAACATCGCGCTTATTTCCGGCAGTATGTTATTATTTATAACGGCGTCTATCAGCCGCGCTCCGGAA
>JAISCO010000138.1 GCA_031265535.1 Spirochaetaceae bacterium
CGGAGCGCATGTAAACCGGCTGGCCGGCGCTGGCGGGTTGACGGGGGGCGGGTAAGAAATATACCATGACAGGACAAGGAAGATACGCGAATGAGCAGCTTTTGAACGCCGTTTACGAAACGGGCGCATCTACGCCCCCAACGGCGCAAACAAGTTTGCGTTAGCGGCAAATAATAAGCCGGAGGCATGACGCCTCCATGGCAAATGGCTGTTGCGGAGGGCTTATGGCGGCTTCTTTTCTCACCTTTAATTCAGTTGAATTTACATATCCGTCCCAAATAAACCCGGCGCTGCGGGACATAAACTTTGAAGTAACACAAGGCTGGACAGGCGTAACCGGAGAAAACGGCGCGGGTAAATCGACATTGCTGCTCCTTGCGGCAGGACGTTTACAGCCTGACGCCGGGAATATCCGCCGCCCGAAAGACAGCCTCTACTGCCCCCAGCACACCGATGATATGCCCGAATACTGGGAAGAACTTTTTTTTGCCGGCGATGCGGGCCGACTGTTGGACAGGCTGGGAATAGAAGCCGATTGGCCGTACCGCTGGGAGACACTAAGCTGCGGAGAACGGAAACGCCTGCAAACAGCGGCGGCTATCTGGCGAAACCCCGCGCTGCTGGCCATAGACGAACCTACAAATCATCTGGATGCCGAAACCCGGGCGCTGGTGCGAGAAGCGCTAAAAAGCTATCGCGGAATCGGCCTTTTGGTGAGCCATGACCGGACACTGCTGGACGAACTCTGCGGGAACTGCCTGTTCCTGCGGGACGGGGCTGTAACACTGAGGCCGGGCGGAGTGTCCCAGGGGCGCGTAGAGGAAGAACGGGAACGGGCGGAACAGCGGGATGCCCGAAAAAAACTCCATGACGAAGGCGCGCGGCTCACGGCGGAAGCTGACCGGAGGCGGCGTGTGGTAGAATCCAGCGCCAACAGGCTTTCAAAACGGCGGCTTGATCCCAAAGACCATGACGGACGGGGAAAAATCAATCTGGCCCGGCTTTCCGGCAAAGATACGGCGGCGGCCAACTTGTATAAACGAATGAAAAACCGGACTGAAAAAGTGGAAACCGCGCTGGGAGAAGCCGCCAATCCTCATGACCGTAAGCGGGGCGTTACGCTGACCGGAGAACGCGCCCGGAGAGACCGCATCTTTTTACTCGAAGCGGGAAGCATACCGCTGGGGGACGGGCGTTCCCTTTCCTTCCCGGAACTGACGGTGCGGCCTGACGACAGAATCGCGTTGACAGGGCCCAATGGCGCCGGAAAATCGACACTAATCAGACATATACTCCCGCTTGTCCCCGCGCCCCCGCTATATCTGCCCCAGGAACTGAGCGCGGAGGAAAGCCGACGCGTTCTGGAGGCGGCGCTTACGGAAGAAGAAACCGTTCGGGGGGCGCTACTTTCCCGGTTTTCCCGGCTTGGCTCCGACCCGCGGCTCCTTTTCCGGTCGGCCATGCCTAGCCCCGGAGAGATACGAAAGCTGGTGATAGCCCGCGGCCTCCTGTCCAAGCCCTCGCTGGTCATCATGGACGAACCTGTCAATCACCTGGACATGAACTCTGTGGAACTGTTGGAGGCGGCGCTGGCCGGTTATGCGGGAGCTCTGCTGCTGGTAAGCCACGACGAACTATTTTTGACCCGCCTTACCGCCAAAGAATGGCGCATTTCCACAGAGGGAGGGGATTCATCGCTCACCGTGGAGGCCGCCGGTTTTTAGGATATTTAAAATAAGGAAAGCGCCATAATTTCGCCTCCGCGCGAAGCGGCTGCGCAAAGCGGCTACGCCTATGATGCTTCCACTCATTTTCGCCAAGACATCAAGTCCTTAACCTGCTGAAAGTGTCATGGTATGGCCCTGCGCCGCCGGAAAAAATCGCTTGAAAAATCAATTGACGAAAAGTCATAAACGTGTAACAATATAAATATAATACGCCAAACAGGCAATAAATACAATTAAGGAGAAGAATGTATGCCGTTTAAACGTGTTCCACAGAAATTCAACGCTTCTATTAAAGAAGTAACGATTGGAACGGGGGATAAAGCGTTGGTGCTGGGTGGTGAAAGTGTTACACCGCTGTACAGCTTTGACGATCCTATCAAAAATCCCCCAAAAGTTGGTATCGAGATTTCGGACAAGGGGCCGAACCTTGATTTGCCGGGGTTAAAGAAATTCTATGAAGGATGTACAACTATCCCCGATTTCGCTAAGAGGGCTTGTACTATTCCGGGTGTGAGTTTTGTAGCTCTTTATATGGAAAGCGCCGACCCTAATGGCGATAATAAGTCCATAGAAGATTGTGTTAAACTCGCAAAAGAAGTAGCGGATGTAGTAACGCTTCCTCTTGTGGTAGAAGGGTGTAAGAACACCGAAAAAGACGGCGATCTGTTCAACAAATGCGCCGAGGCTCTTGAAGGCAAGAACGTTTTGTTCATGTCTTGTAAAGAAGAAAACCACAAAAAGATAGCGGTTGGCTCCGTTCAAGCGTACAAAGCCAAGATTGGCGCGGAATCTGCCGTGGACATCAACCTTGCCAAGCAGCTTAACGTAATTATTACCCAGACGGGTGTTACGCTGGATAATGTGGTCATGCATGTTGGACAGTCGGCGGCAGGTTATGGTTTCGAGTATCTCGTTTCCACAATGGACCGCATCAAAGCGGCGGCGCTGGCCCAGTCGGACGCGCAGCTTCAGGTTCCTATAATTACGCCTGCCGGACAAGAGGCATGGGGTGTAAAAGAGGCGGTCGCGTCGGAAGCGGATTTCCCGGAATGGGGCAATCAGGAACTGCGCGGTATAGATATGGAAATTTGTACGGCGTCCGCGGTCATTGCCGCGGGGTCTAACGCTGTCATTCTAAAGCATCCAAAATCTATCGAGACAGTATCCAAGCTTATAGCGGCTTTGGTTTAAGGAGGAATTAAAAAATGGCATTAAAAGGACTAGATTATTTTAAGTTTACGCCAAAGACGAACTGCAAAGAGTGCGGTTGTCCTACTTGTATGGCCTTTGCAATGAAAGTCGCCCAGGGTGGAACAACAATAGACAAATGCCCTCACATCAAGCCTGAAGACCTTGCCAAATTGAGCGAGGCTTCCGCTCCCCCGATGAAGAAATTCACTGTCGGTACCGGTAAATTCGAATTTTCGCTTGGCGGCGAAACGGTTCTGTTCCGCCACGAGAAGACCTTTGTTTCAAAATGTCTGTACGGTGTAAATGTTACCGGCGACAATGTGGATAAAGTCCTCACCGAGGCGGAAAAAGTTGATTATATCCGTATAGGCGAGCGTATGTTCTGCGAAGTGGTCAATGTCGAGTTTACCGGCGACAAAGCCAAGTTCCTTGACGCGGTAAAGAAAGCGAATTCCGCGGAGCGCGTTGTTGTGCTTGATTGTACCGATACCGGCGCCGCAAAAGAAGCGGTTGATATTTGCAAGGCGAATAAACCCATACTGAACGGCGCAAACGAGGCGAATTTTGCCGATATGAACAAGATTGCGTCCGACGC
>JAISCO010000169.1 GCA_031265535.1 Spirochaetaceae bacterium
CAGTTTGCGTTGGGCAAGCTCGGCCTTAAAAAAGCCTTCAACATCAAGCGCGCAGGCGCGGATTATGACGGGGTCTTGCGGGCGCAATGTCTGAACCAGCACTTTTCCGTCCGGGAAATAACGCCCCGCCCTGCCTGCAACCTGAACCAGCAGAGAAAAAGTGCGCTCCGCCGCCCGAAAATCCGGCAGATGCAGTCCCGTGTCGGCAAGCACGACCCCGACAAGCCGCACGCCGGGGAAGTTAAGCCCTTTGGCGACCATTTGCGTCCCCAGCAGAATGTCTATCGCTCCGGCGCGAAACATCGCTAGGCTCTCTTCAAGCCCGTTCTTTTTGGCGGCGGTGTCGGCATCAACACGCCGTATTCTGAGGCCGGGGAAAGCGCGGCGCGTCTCCTCCTCTATCATCTCCGTGCCGACACCGGTAAAACCGGCTTCCAGCGATCCGCAGGACGGGCAGGCGCGGGGCGGAACCGTTTCATAGCCGCAGTAATGGCAGATTGCGCGCCCTTTGTTCTTGTGCCATGTCAGCGAAACGGAACAGCGTTTGCACATAAGCTCAAAACCGCAGTTATTGCAGTGGTAAAAGTACGCGAAACCCCGCCGGTTCAAAAAGAGTATGGTCTGCCGCCCCATGTTCGCCGTAGTTTTAATCTCTTGTTTTAACTCCCATGAAAGGCAGCTTGGGCTTTGCGCCAGACTTATGGCTTTTATTTCCGGGATAGAGCCTCCCGAAAGCCGCGTGTGGAGTTCCAGCCGCCTGATCTTCCCGTCGGCCATCAGCTTCCACGCCTCGGCGGAAGGCGTTGCCGACCCCATAACCAGCGCCGCGCCGCTTACCGCGCAGCGCCTCATCGCCACCTGCCGCCCATGATAGCGCGGCGTACTGCCTGACTTGTACGATCCGTCGTGTTCCTCGTCAACTATGATGAGGCCCAAATTTGTTACCGGCGCGAACACGGCGCTGCGAGGCCCCACCACAATACGCGCTTCGCCCCGCCGTATCCTGACCCATTCCGCAAAGCGCTGGGAAGACGTCATCTTTGAGTGAAGTGTAGCGGCGGCGGCACCGAAACGCTTTCCGATAGCTTCGGCGGTCTGGCGGCTCAACGCGATTTCGGGTACAAGGTAGATGACAGATTTTCCCGCGTCCAGCATGGATTCCGCCGCCCGCAGAAAGACCTCAGTCTTGCCGGAGCCGGTAATCCCGTACAGGTAGAACGGAATCCCCGCGTCCGCGCCCGCGATGACAGCGTCCAGCGCGGCGCGCTGTCCGTCCGACAGTTCAAGCGCCGTACCCGCTATGCTGTCGATGTCGGACTCGGCGAATGATGAAAAGTCTGCGGCGCGCCTGCCCGACGGCAGCATCGCGGCAAGCGCCTCCCCCACCGAGCAGAAATAGTACGACGAGATCCATTCGGCAAGCGTGATGTCTTCCTGAGCGAATATGGGTTCTTTATCGACAATGCGCTGTATTGTTTTGAGTTTGAGCGGGTCAACGCCGGCGGGCAGTTCTTCCGCGCAGCCCACGATAAAGCCTGTAAGCTGCCTTTTGCCAAAGTTTGTTACCGCGCGTTTGCCCAGCTCTCCCAGTTCGTCATCGTTGTCGAGGTATACGAAAGCCTGTTTTAACGGTATGTCGAACAATAGACTGAGGTATCGCCGCCGCGTTTGCTCAGGCAATTTAGCTGTTCCAGCCCGCCCGGATTTGCGCGGTTTCCGCCGCGTAAGCCGAGTCAATCTCCGCGAGGCGGCGGCAAAGGGCTTTAAGGTCTTCCCACGCGAATCGTTTCTGCGATGCATCGCGGAGCAGGTAACTGGGATGAAAAGTCGGGAGCAGCGGAATTCCGTGATACAGCTTCCAGTTTCCGCGAAGGCGTGTGATGCCTTCGTCCGTCCCCAGCAATGCTTTTACGGGGATCTTCCCCACGGTGAGTATCAGAGGCGGGTTTAAGGCCGCAAGCTGCTGTTCAAAGAACGGCAGACAGGCCGCCGCCTCGTCCGGGTAGGGGTCGCGGTTTTGGGGCGGGCGGCATTTGATTACATTGGCGATAAAACAATTTTTTTTGCGGTCAAGCCCTATAGCCAGCAGCATTTTGTCCAAAAGCCGCCCCGCCGCGCCCACAAAAGGCCGTCCGCTCGCGTCCTCGTCAGCGCCAGGGCCTTCGCCCACGACAAGAACGAGCGGGTTTTCCACGCCCTCACCCGGGACGGCCTTTATCCGCGTTGTGTGTAAGCCGCAGTTTGTACATTTACAAACCGCGTCGGCTATTGCCGCGATTGAGTCGGTTGTCTTGATTGAGTCGATGGACTTGATTGAGTCGGTTGGCTTGATTGACTTGATTGAATCGGGGGCTTCGGCGTTTCCGGCATCCTTATTAAGGCCGGGAATCTCGGAGTCTGCGCAATACTCAGCTTCTCCGCAATATACGGCTACGGTTTCGGCGACACTTTTTACGGCGCTGTAAGCAGCCGCGTTTACAGGCAATTCTTCGTCATCCGTAAAATTGTACGGTTCACATTCGTCAAAATAGCCTGTTTTCAAGAAAGCGCCGGCTGTATCCAGAAAACGGGCGGCGCTGAGCTTTTGTTCCGCCGTCATATCAATGTTTGTCCGGTTTTTCCGCCAGGTCAAAGCGTAAAGAAGAAGTCTCTTGTTCGTTTAACGCCGCCTTTACGATTGAGCCGTCCTTTATCTTTCCGGCGATGATGGCTTTGGCAAGCGGGTTTTCAATCTCACTCTGAATCGTCCTTTTTAACGGACGCGCTCCAAACAGCGGGTCGTAACCGCGTTCTATGATCAAATTCTTAGCCATGTCCGTCAATTCAAGCGTAATTTTACGCTCAGCCAGGCGCTCTTTTAGTCTTTCAAGCTGAATATCCACGATTTTTCCGATCTCGCTCTTGTCCAAACGGTTAAAAATCACGGTTTCGTCGATACGGTTAAGGAATTCAGGGCGGAAATGCCGCTTTAACAGTTCGGTAAGAGATTTTTTTATGTCATCCTGATGCTTTTCCTCAAGAATTAGTTCCGAACCAAGGTTGCTTGTCATTATTATTATAGTATTTTTAAAGTCAACTATGCGCCCCTGCCCGTCTGTGAGCCGTCCGTCATCCAGAATTTGCAGGAATACGTTAAAAACTTCCGGGTGCGCCTTTTCGATTTCGTCAAAAAGAATGACGCTGTACGGGCGGCGGCGGACAGCTTCCGTAAGCTGTCCGCCCTGGTCGTAACCCACATAGCCGGGCGGAGCGCCGATAAGACGGCTTACCGAAAACTTTTCGCCATACTCGCTCATGTCGATGCGGGTAAGCGCCTTTTCGTCATTGAACAGAAAGTCCGCCAAGGTTTTTGCCAACTCTGTTTTGCCAACGCCGGTCGGCCCCAGAAAGAGAAATGAGCCCAATGGCCGCGCCGCGTCGTTCAATCCGGCTTTGTTCCGCCTTATCGCGTCGGCTACGGACTTCACCGCCGCCGGCTGCCCGACAACACGCCTTTCCAGCACATCCTCAAGATCAATGTACTTCTGCATCTCGCCGGACAGCATCTTTGATACGGGTATCCCCGTCCATGTCGAGACTACGGCGGCTATGTCTTCCTCGCTGACCTCTTCCCGCAGCAAGGCGGCGCCGGAACCGGTCCCTTCCGCGGCGGCTCCGGCGCGTTTTGCGTCCAACTCGGCGGTTAAAGCGTCAAGTTCTTTCTGGGTTCCGGGGATGAGTCCATAGCGCAGTTCCGCCGCCTTGTTGAGGTTGCCTTCGCGCTCGTAACGGGTTTGCTCAATGTTAAGCTCTTCGATTTTTTGTTTTAACGCATGAATTTTGGAAATTTCAGCCTTTTCGTTCTCCCAGCGCGTCTTCATGACATCACGCTCGCCGGTTAAACCGGCGATTTCTGTCTCCAACTTGCTCAAACGTTCCTTTGACGCGGCATCCTGCTCGCGGATAAGGGCCTGTTTTTCGATTGAAAGCTGCAAAAGACGGCGTTCCAGTTTATCAAGCTCAGTCGGACGGCTGTCAAGCTCAATTTTTAGGCGGCTAGCGGCCTCATCAACAAGGTCAATGGCTTTATCCGGCAAAAAACGGTTCGTAATATAGCGGTTGGACAGCATAGCGGCGGCGACTAAGGCCTCGTCCTTTATGCGCACTCCGTGGTGAACCTCGTAGCGCTCTTTCAGGCCGCGAAGTATCGCTATCGTGTTTTCAACCGACGGCTCCGAGGCGTAAACTTGCTGAAAACGGCGTTCCAGCGCGGCGTCTTTTTCGATGTACTTGCGGTATTCATCCAGTGTCGTAGCCCCTATGCAGCGGAGTTCGCCGCGAGCAAGGGCGGGTTTAAGCAGATTGGAGGCGTCTGTCGCCCCTTCCGCCGCGCCCGCGCCGACAAGTGTGTGGAGTTCGTCTATAAATAGTATGATTTTACCGTCCGAAGCCTGTACCTCGGCTATTACGGTTTTAAGCCGCTCTTCAAATTCGCCGCGGAATTTGGCCCCCGCGACAAGAGCGCCAAGGTCAAGGGCGAGTAGTTTTTTCCCTTTGAGTCCCTCCGGCACGTCGCCCGCCACGATTCGGCGGGCGAGGCCCTCGACAATCGCCGTCTTGCCTACGCCCGGTTCGCCTATCAGTACGGGGTTGTTCTTTGTCCGCCGGGACAGTACCTGCATTACGCGCCTAATTTCTTCGTCCCGCCCGATTACGGGGTCGATTTTTTCCTGACGGGCCAGCGCGGTAAGGTCGCGGCAGTATTTTTCAAGCGCCTGATATTTGTCCTCCGGGTTTTGGTCCATTACCCGCGTGCTGCCGCGAAGCGCTTTTAACGCGGACAAAATCCCCTGCCTGTCCACACCTTGTTGTTTTAGAAGCTGCCCCGCGCCGCCTTCGCCGGCTGCCAGCGCAAGCAGGATATGCTCTGTCGAAACAAAATCATCTTTAAGTCCCGCCGCCTCGCTTTCCGCCTTGGCAAGGGTCTTTGAAAGTCCGGGCGAAAGGTAAACCTGAGCGGCGTCCCCGTACACTTTCGGCAGCGCCGCGATACGCGAGCGGCACTCTCCGGCTAACGCTGCGGGATTTACGCCTATACGCTCCAAAAGAGGCGGTACAAGCCCGTCTTTCTGGTCCAAAAGCGCGAGAAGTAAATGCTCGCCGTCTATCTGCGCATGGTCGCTTTTTTGTGCCAGCGCGGACGCTTCGTTCAGCGCGTCCTGAGCTTTTATCGTAAACTTGTCGTAGTTCATAATTAATTTTACCTTACCCGCCGTCAGCTTTCAACCATTTGCCATGGAGGCACATGCGCTCCGCGCTAGCATCCCCGAAGCGTGGTTTCAGCCTCTGCTTTTGGTAAGGACAGGGCGTTTTGCATACGCGACTGCCTGCATTGCTCATTTTTACCTCTTCCTTTTTACTTTTTACTTCCCAGTGGGTTTCTCATACGCTCCGCGTTAGCATCCCGAAAACGGGGTTTCAGCCTCTGCCTTCGGGTTTGAAAAAAACGCTTGGCATACGCGGCTGCCTGCATTACCTCCTACCTTTTACTTACCAGTGGGTTTACATACATTCTGCGTTAGCGTCTTGCCGCCCCTTGTTGGGGGCGGAGAGGCGTTCACTTCGCCCGCCAGCGGGTTTACATACACTCCGCGCCCACCAGTGGGTTTACATACGCTCCGCGTTAGTACCTTCCCGCCTCGTTGGGCGGGACATGGCGTTCACTTTGCCAGCGGCGGTCGGTGTTTTATCTTCAATTCAATAATTTGCGATAATTCGCATCGCCATTTATGGCGCAATTTGTGGCTCATTTTTCTATTCTGGAGGAGGGCGCTGTTTCCATGCATCATCGCAAACCGTTGCACCATAGCCGCGCCCCCCTGTCTCCAGCCCGCCTGCGGCAGTCTTTCGCCACCCCCCGGCTCAACGCGCAAAGCGCGTTCAACTGTCGTTATTATACTGTCCATTCAGAAATATCTTTTTTTGATGTATGCCAAGGTGTATAGAGGACTATATTTTGCCAGTCGCAGTATCTGCAAAACGGTATCGGTCTGCGCAGGAAATCAAAGATTTCATCTATGTCTTTTGCTTTATAAATGTCAATTGAGTCCGCATCCGATTCTTCCATGCCTGCCTTAAAATAATCGTTAAAACTTGAAATATAGGAGCGTCTGTTACAAGTGTATAATCTGCCGTTACGCAGGGAAATACATTCGTTTGCTTCAAAACAGAGTCTGAATGATTTTTTTATATTTTGTTTTCCGCTCAGGTCAAGCGTTAAAATGTTTGTCCATTTGGTAACTTTGTCTGTTTTCTGGTAGTAAGAAAATTTTACGCCGTGATTTTTCGCCGCTCTTTCAATCGCGCCAAAATCAATATTTACCGGATATTTAGTAATCTCTATCTCAACGTCATTTTTTTTGCAATTTTCCCAAAAACTGTCAGGCTGTTTGGCAAGCAATATCCCATTGCTTAATACATTTACCCCCCCCCCCCCCAATTTCTATTATTGAAGAAAGAACGCGCTATATCAAAAAAGTCTGTTATTTTAGGATGAAGCAACGGTTCGCCGCCCGCAAACCCAATAGAGGCTATATTTCCGCCTGTAAGCTCTGAAAGCCGTTTACAATCATTTCTAAAAGTTTCAATATCATAAAATCTTTCCTTGGCTAGTGGAGAATAATTCCCGCAGCCGGCGCAGTTCAAGTTGCAGTGATCAGCAAGCCCAACACCGAATTTAAGTAATTTCAATTTTTTTGTCCGCTTTGCAGATAAAAAATAACGGTATAAAATTTGCAAATTTTTATACGCCCGGCTTTGGGGTTTAATTGTTTTTCGGATAATTGATCCGATTGTCATTTCAAGGTTTTCTCTTAATCTGTACATTGATTTCCTCCATGATAATTTAATTAATAACTAAGGAACTGTATTGTCCGGTAATCCCGCCGGACACCTGATTCAGGTTATTAAAAAGCAGTGGAAAAGTAAATAGAGTCACGCCGGTGGGGCAACATCATAGAAATAAATATCATGAGGGAAGCCTTGGGAACAAGCGGCGAGAGTAACCGCTTTTTATGGCAAGACTATACGCGCCACGGAGATGTTGAACCGTAATCTGCGTCATTCGCGACTCATTTTATTCAGTAGGGGAGGGGGCGCTGTTTTTATACATTAACAGCAAACGCGCAAACAAGTTTGCGCGCAAAATTTGCGACGGGGTATTGAAGCTAACTGCGAATAAAGAAAATACATATCAATGCTGTATTGGTGTTAGCATGATTAAAGCAACTAAAAGTCTGAAATTTGCGTAGAAAACTCCAGACTTGTGATCCGTGCGAAGAACGGATCTACGGTTAAGCCGTACATCCGTGTCCGTTGGCATTACCGTATAAAGTCTGTAGCAACCGGTAACTACAGACTTATATCACGGTCTTTTAGTACTCTTTAAATGAACAATTTGTCACTTTTTCAATTGGACCGCGCGCTTGTTGGTGTTGTTGGCGTGTTGACGCATTAGTTGTCCTTGGAAAACTGAATGTTAAATACTCAGTTGTTTCATCCTTGAGTAAGACAACAACCTGAAATGTCTGAGCGGATTTTCCCGAATAAGTAGCGGATACGCTATTTCCCAAGAAGTTGACAGTTATTGTTCCATCTACAGGGTCTTTGCACTGCAAAATCTCCGCAAAAACGGTTCCAACCGCAATAAACGACAGAAGCGCCAAAGCAATGACAACAATTTGTTTTTTCATAAAATATTCCTTTCGTAGTTTATCCTCGTTACAGAGCGTTTAATTAATTAACCGCCGCAAGGCGGCTATGTGGCGAGGGGAAGTTTGACGCCTGTTGCCCCGTATACCTCCTTGTTTTCTTCCAATTTTGCCCCGTACTTTTTTTAGTTTGTAAAAGTAAAAGTAGTGCCCGATTGACTGACGTTTAAGTGGCTTGGGCTGTAATAGACATCGTAAATCGTTGCGCCGCTTCCAAAACGCGCTGATACAGACCCATAGGGCGGAATAGAAACGTACCCGGTTAAGTCTTGTAAATAGACCGTTTCCGATGACCGGTTATAAATGGTATAAATCAACCCGGACTCGCTGGAACTGCTATACGAGTTGGCAAACTCATTGTTTGCGGTGTTAAGACTGTCCGCGACTACCGCCCAATCAGTAGATTCGCAGCCTGTTATACCGATTGCGATCACCGCCCCTACGGCGATAATCCCCAAAATTTTATAGAACTTCTTCATTAAGAAGCCTCCTTACGTATCCGCCCCTAAGAGTGGATGCTAATGTATCGCCGGTTAGGGGCGATTTTCCGCCGTACAGGCGGGTATTAGAAAAATCTGATTCTATAATGATGATACCATAGTATTTTTAGCTATGTCAATAACATATTTTATTATCTAAGGATATTATCCTATCTTTAAAATGTGAGCGATTCGATTGATCTGCGGAAGATTCTTTCCAAAAATATCAGGACAGCCAGAGAGGATCTCAGAATAACCCAAGTGCGGTTGGCAGAATACGCCGGTATTTCTCTGCCGTATTTACTGGATATTGAGCACTGTAAAACATGGGTAAGCGACAAAACCTTGACGAATATAGCCAAAGCCCTCAATGTTGAAGCTTATGAATTACTGGTCAACCGGGAACTTTCGAACGATAAATCCGCTCAAACGGGCGGCGGCGAAGCAGACCGCCTGCAAGAAATAATAGCATTATTCGAAATCAAGCAAAAAAACCTTAAACAAAGCACCGATGATATCATGTCCGACCTTTTAAGCCGGATAATCATGCTCTATAAAGACCGGTAGCGCCTCCTGAAAACGCCTGTCTTTACTGAACACGCTTGTGTTACCGTAGGTAACACCGAGGAATTGGAGCGGAAAGTCCGGTCGGCCGCAAAGTTAATGGGTGCGCCCTTATTATGAAGTGGGATATTGCTAATATTAAAGTAGACAGAATAATGATTATATGCAGTTGTTTACGCGATGCTAACACGGAACGTAATGAAAATCTGCTGACAGGCGGCAAAACCCTGCCCGCTACTATCGGTCTAACGACCGCTCCGCTCCCAACGGCGCAAACAAGTTTGCGATGGCGGCAAGCTGCTAACGCGGAGCGTATGTGAACCCGCTGGCGGGCGCGTATGCCAAACGCCTTTTTCGGACCAGACGGCACGGAGTAAAGGCTACGTCCGATATGCTAGCGCGGAGCGCATGTGAAACCCGCTGGCAGGCGCGGAGCGTATGTGAAACCCGCTGGCGGGCGCGAAGCGCATGTGCCTCCATGGCAAATGGCGTTAGTATCGCCCCGGAAGCAGCGGCGTACAGCTTATACACCCGGCCTCGTCCTTTCGCAGCCGGACATCCACGCCATAGAGAGTGTGTATCAGACCGGCGGAAAGAACGTCGGCGGGAGAACCGGATGCGGCGATCTG
>JAISCO010000271.1 GCA_031265535.1 Spirochaetaceae bacterium
AACGAGAAAGGCAAACCGTTTACTATTGACGCGGACGGAATTTTGGCGCGTGTAATTCAGCATGAATACGATCATCTTGAGGGAGCATTGTTTATTGATAAACTTTCCGCGTTAAAGCGAGAGCGCCTGCTCGATAAATACGAAAAACTTAAAAAATCCAAAAAGTGAAAATATTGTTTGCCGGTACGCCGGCGATTGCCGTTCCGTCTTTAAGAGCTCTTTCCGGGGTTAATTCGGAAGGCGGTTTTTGCAAATTGGCCGGTGTTCTGACGAATCCCGACTCGGCCAAGGGCAGACACGGCGGGCTTACTCCTTCAGATCTTGGGGCGGCGGCGGAGGAAATTTTGCGGGATGCCGCGGCGCGCGGCAAGACCACATTTGTGCTGTTAAAATATGAACATGTGGATGAGGCTTGCTTTCGGGGCGCCGCCGCGCTTGGAGCGGACTTGCTGGTGTCTTTTGCGTACGGCGCGATTTTTCCTGTCGAATTTTTGGCCTTATTCCCGATGGGCGGCCTTAATATTCACCCGTCTTTGCTGCCCAAGTACCGGGGCGCGTCTCCCATACAGACCGCTATACTGAACCGCGAGAACGAGACCGGGATAAGCATTCAACGGATAGCCGAAAAACTTGATTCGGGCGATATACTGGCGCAAGAGATTATAGCGCTTAGCGGGCGCGAGACCTGCGCCTCGTTAAGCGCTGTTGTCGCGGAAAAGAGCGCGGGGCTTCTTGTCCGGACACTGCGAGCGCTTGCTGCTGGGGACTGTGCCGGGTCTCCGCAGGATCATGGGGCGGCTTCTTTTTGCGGCAAGTTTGAGCGGGAGGACGGGCGCATAGACTGGGGGCAGGATGCGCCGGCGATAGACGCGCGTATCAGGGCGTTTACCCCTTGGCCATTGGCGTATACGCGGCATGACGGGGTAGAGTTGTACATCCTTGAGGCCGCTCCGTACAAAGGAGAGGCCGCCGCTTTTGCCGGTTCAAATGTTCGACCGGCCGGAACGGTGCTTGGCGCTGATAAAAACACAGGCATCATTGTACAAACCGGCGGCGGGCTTTTGGCGGTATCCTGCCTTCAATACCGCGCCCGCAAGCGGCTGGATTGGCGCTCTTTCCTGAACGGCGCCAAGAATTTCATTGGCTCAGTTTTAGGATGAACGCATAGAATCAAGGGGGGGGGGGGGGCTCCTAGCAATTCCGATTTCAAAACGAAAATCAGCGCAACACGGATGGCCCCCGCAAAGAGGTAAAAAGGAAAAGGTAAAAAGGAAGAGGCGGCACAAGCGTGATTTGCGAAGCGTAACGAAGCAAATTGGAGCGCTCTGCGGAGGCTCATAAAATTCTTCATGTATCGAAACTGTTCCAAAACTTCAGTTTTGGAACAAGCTCATCCACTGTTACAATAGTGTACGAACACTAGCAGCCTGTTGCGCTTCGCGCAAAAAACATCAAAAAATCGCCGATTAGGCGCCGCCTATCAGGCGATTTTACCTTGCACTCTTCCATTGAACCAAAGCTTCGCAGAAGCTCAGATTCGCAGAAGCTAAGGTTCACAGCCGCCCATAAATCGTGGTTTTTGCGGCAAATTCACCGTAGATGAACAGCAAAAACCTACAAGTGCAACAGGCTGCCAGCATATTATCCTATTTTAGAATCTTAAAACCTTCAAATAAAACATCAAGACCGCGCAAAAATTGTTCATCACCGCTCATTATTTCTAAATTAACTCCAAGGATAGAGCTAAACGGGTTTTCTGTATTTGCAAACGACGCCCAGCGCATTTCATCGGCGACAAAGGCCAGCACATAGTTGTTAAACATATTTGACGCAATCACGCAATCTTTTTCGCCGACGCCAAGATGTAAAAGACATACAATACAATTTTTTATTATTTCAAGACGTTCAGGAGTTACCGGCGCGGATTGAGTAAAAATCTCGACCGAGTCCCGCACTTTTAACAATTTTTCACGGTATAGCGCGGCGGTTTGTACCAAATATCCCCTCGCGTCCTTCATTGAACAAGCAATTTTCATGCCGGAGCTAATTTTTTCCGCAACAATATCATACAAATCCCTCTTGCTTTTTATATGCCAATAGAGCGATGATGCCTTAATGTTAAGCTCACGCGCCAAAACACGCATCGAAAGCCCGCCGATACCGTCACGGTTCAAAATGACTATGGCCGCCTCCGCGATCTTATCCCTTGTAATTTCCATAAAGTACACCCCGCGTTAAACTTGACGCACTGTCAACACACCGCTTGACACTAACGGTGTTAGACTAATATACTAACATCGTTAGGCTAAACGGCTTTACAGTTTAGCCTAACAGAATTTGTGTATAAAATAAATGGTTTTGGAGGATTAATGCGATGATGCAGTATTTACGAAAAATTAAAGACCTTGGTATTACAGGAAGCATGGCTAAATGGTATGACAAAAATTCGCGGGAAAGCCGCATGGAAGAGTTAAAGAGCTACGCAAAAGATATTGCCGCTCTTGTAGAGGCAGGATGCGCCAATCCGGCGGCTAAACCACAAGGGCGTCCGCGAATTCTTGAGGTTGCACCCGGTCCCGGCTATATTTCCATAGAGCTGTCAAAACTTGGCTCTTACACGATAACCGGCATGGACATAAGCGAAGATTTTATTAAGATATGCAAGGCAAATGCGGAGCGTGAAAGTGCGGACGTAGATTTTGTACAGGGAAATGTTTCGAATATGCCTTTCGCGGACGCTTCCTTTGATTTTCTATTTTGCAGCGCCGCATTCAAGAATTTCCACGACCCGGCGCAGGCTTTGCGCGAGATGTATCGTGTGCTAAAACCCAAAGGCGGGGGCTTAATAATCGACATGAACCGTAACGCAAGCAACGCAGCGCTTAAAGCAGAAGTCGATAAGATGCGTCTGCGGGGTTTTAGTCATCTTTGGGTAAGTTTAACTTTTAGCATCTTTCTGCGGAAAGGCGCTTATACGAGAGCGGAATTTGAAACAATGCTTGCCTCATCGCCATTTTCAAACTGGAAAATCAAGGAGGGAGGCATCGGCGTGTGCATATATCTAAATGAAGCAGCAGCGGGGGTTTGGGGGCGGAGCCCCCAGGAAAGGGGGTAGTGGAAGCCCCAGCGCCTTGCCAAAAGCAGGCGGCGCCTTACCAAAAGCAGTCGGCGCCTTACCAAAAGAAGGCGCGCCTTGCCAAAAGCAGGCGTTGGGGCTGCAACGAGGGGGACTTTTCCCCCTTTTTAATTGAATTTTGACTGGCTGGTCATTCGAGCGGAGGCAAGTTTGCCAGCATATCGTTATAGTAGCGTGTTTCTATCTTGTCCGCGCTTATGCCAATTAGTTTTAGAAGCGCCATTAACCGGTCGCGCGCCGTGTTCACCGTTTCGGAATCATTGCTGTAGGTCAGAATTTCCACCTCCACAAAGACCCCAAGCCTGTCCACGCGGGAAAGTTCTACATAAATGGGATCTCTCCCGCAGTCGCTGCCATCGCCGATACCGGCGGCGTATTTCCATGCGGTCCCCTGCTTTTTTTTGGATACGCCGGCTTTAAGGCCAAGCCGGTAAAGCAATCCCTCAAAGGCATTCAGGGACGCCTTTCTTGCCGCGTCCGTATCTGACGGCGCGGTAACGGCAAATTCTTTCTCGTCGTTAACCTCTATACATGAGCGAAGCTCTTTTACCTTGTATGTTACAAGAATAAGATGCTCCGGCTCTTTGCCCTGCGGCTTGAGCGTTTCTTTGCGTATACGCACGCTCGATAGAGGCGCGGCAGGCGGCGATTCCGGGCGCGAAACCGGGATCCAGTATATATCCTCTTTTTCAAAGTCCGCCGTAAATTCGGCCAGGGCGCTGATTCTTTTTTTTACAGCGTCAGAATCATCAACCCAAGCCTTTAATTCAATTTCAAACAAGCTTTTTTAGCTCCGCCGCCTTGTCCGTTTTTTCCCAGGGAAATTCGTCCCGGCCAAAATGCCCGTACGACGCGGTTTTTTGATAAATAGGCCGGCGCAGATTGAGCATATTTATGATGCCGGAAGGCGAAAGATCAAAGACTTTAGTAAGCGCCTCCTCAATTTTGACTTCCGGCGACTTTGCCGTGCCAAAGGTGTCCACCATAATGGAAACCGGAAACGGAACTCCTATCGCGTAAGCCAATTCCACTTCGCAATAATCCGCGAGACCGGCGGCCACAATATTTTTTGCCACATAACGCGCCGCGTACGCTCCGCTGCGGTCAACCTTGGTCGGATCCTTGCCGGAGAACGCGCCGCCGCCGTGCCTGCCCATGCCGCCATAGGTGTCAACGATGATTTTTCGCCCTGTAAGACCGGTATCGCCAAAGGGACCGCCCACAACAAAACGTCCGGTCGGGTTTATGTAGAACTTTGTCTTGCCGTCCAACATTCCGGTAGGCTCCAAAACCGGCTTGATTATATCATTGATGATAGTTTCCTTTATCTCATTGTATGAGACATCGGGGTCGTGCTGATGAGAAACAACAACCGCGTCTATACGGATAGGCTTCCTGCCCTCATACTCCACCGTTACCTGACTCTTGGCGTCCGGCCGCAGCCACTTTATTGCCTTGGACTTACGTTTTTCCGTAGCGCTGATCAGAATCTTATGCGCCAAAGTTATAGGCAGCGGCATAAGCTCTTTTGTTTCGGTGCAGGCAAAGCCGAACATCATGCCTTGGTCGCCCGCGCCCTGCTGCCCCTTGTATTCGTCCAGCCCTATACCGGAAACACCCTGACTTATATCGGGCGACTGGCTGTGTATCATATCCAAAACCGCCATTGATTGAAAATCAAGCCCGTAATCCGGGTCGGTATAACCTATACCCTTTGCGACCTCGCGCACAATTTTCTGAAAATCAACGAATGTCTGCGTAGTAATCTCGCCGCCGACCAGTACAAGTGAGGTTGAAGCGTAAGTTTCGCACGCGACACGGCTCTGCGGATCATCCTTCAAGCAGGCGTCCAGAATCGCGTCCGAAACCTGATCGCAAAGTTTATCCGGGTGTCCTTCCCCAACTGATTCAGACGTAAAAAAATACCGGCGTTTTTCCATAGTAACAATAACTCCTATTAGTGCGGCGGAATCGCCGCTTGTAATATCGAACATTAACGCAAAGCGTTAATGATAACTCCTATTTAGTGCGGCGGAATCGCCGCCTGTAATATAATGTCGAAGGATCTTGCCAAAATTGATTTTAACAAGCATGACTAGTGAAATTATAGGAAATATTGGAATACCAAGTCAAGCGGCACACCCAAGGAAAAGGGAAGAGGTAAGAAGGAAGAGGGAAAAAGGAATTACCAATTATCAATGAGGAATTAACAATGAGGAATTAACAATGAGGAATTAGGAATGAGGAATTAGGAATGAGGAATTAGCAATGAGAAGGAAGAATTGGTGTCAGTTACCTTTTTTTCGCTGTTTGAAGAGAGCATGGCCGTCTTCAGTTGTTCCTTGATATCTTCCGCCGAAAAGCCCGCGTCAAAAAGTTTTAAGATTTCCAGTTTTTCTTCCCGACGGCCTTCTTGCTCACCCTGCTGCCACGCATACACTACACGGCTCTGGGTGTCCAACTCGTACTTGTATTCGCTCATTAGCCGCGCTCGCTCAACATAGTCCCGGCTTATCGTCATCAATACTTCGCTCGCCATCTCTATACCCTCCTCAAACTCTATTTCGTTCGTTTATCTTATCCCACTTCTCTCTGTCCGTTATGTACCGGAAGTAGAACGCCCACTTTTCCAGCAATTTTACTTTTAAGACGAACCGTCCGTTAAGGCGCACGTAAAAAGCGCGGGGCCTGTCAGCCGAAAAAATGGGGGACCCCCATCCCGGCGGGCCCCACCCCCATTTTTTCGCT
>JAISCO010000315.1 GCA_031265535.1 Spirochaetaceae bacterium
CGCTGGCGGGTCTTTTGTTATATTTACGCAGTGCCATATATTTTTGCGGTTTATGGTTTTTCCTATCAGCGTTATTTTAACATTGTCATCTTTTGTTATTTTTATTTCCGGCTTTTTAAGCAGCGCCGTCCAGCTTTTTATTTTGTCTGTGCCGGAATCTTCTGTAAACACCGTTATTTGATAATACTCACCGTCAATAAAGTCTTTTGCTATATGCGCCGAAAACGGATTGTCTAATTTAATGTTAAACAGTTTTTCTATTTTTTCTATATTGACGCCTTTTATCAGCTCTGAAATTTTGCCGCTCAGCGTAACACTTTTGCCCGCCTTGCTTTCAATTTTAACTATTGGTTTTTTATATGCCGGTTTTCGAGCCGCAGTTACGGCGCCGCCTGTAGAGCCTCTTTGCGAAACACTCTTTTCCGCGCCGTCCCATGTGTATTCCCATGAAATTTTGCCGGTATAAACGGAAGCGCCGGCTGTGTAGTCGTCTTCGTCCGCGTCCGTGCTGTCTTTTGTCAGATGCCAGCCGCTGCTTTTTGGACATGGGTATGCTTTAAGCGCCGTTCCCCGCTCTTCTCTTATGTATTCCGCCCGCCGCAGCGCTTCTTCTTTGCTTGCGTAAATTTCTTTTGCGCTTCCATCGCCGCCTTTACAGTAAACGCAGAATTTTGCGATGGGCGGCGTTTCAAAAAATCGCGTTTTTCTTTGTTTACGCATTTCGACCGCCGCAGAGTCAATCGCCGCTATGCAGGTAATCACAATCCGGGTTTATGCAGACTTTACGGGAGCCGTTGCGCTTGTCATACTTTTCGACCAGAAACCAGCCGCATTTGGGGCAGTTTTGACCTACAAGAGGCGTAAAACGTGTTAAAAAATCACATTCCGGATAGTTTACGCAGCCGTAAAATTTCTTGCCGTTACCGCGCCGCGCCACAATATCGCCGCCGCATTTAGGGCATTTCGCCAGCGGTATGGATTTTGTGTTACGGCATTCCGGGAAGCCGGAACAGGCAAGAAAATAGCCGTAGCGGCCAAGTTTTTTTACCATAGGGCGGCCGCATTTTTCACAAACCTGGTCTGTTTTTTCGTCCAAAGTGCCTTTAAGACTTTCCAGCTTTTTGCCGACTTCATCAACCCGTATTTTGAACGGATTGTAGAAATCACGTATCAGGTCGGGCCAATTGCGGGCGCTGCCTTCAACTTCATCCAGTCCGGTCTCCATTCCGGCGGTAAAGTCCGCGTTTACCACATCGCCAAAGTGTTCTACCAGCATATCGCAGATTAGTTTTCCCAGCACGGACGGGACAAGCTGCTTGTTTGCGCGGGCAACGTAGCCCCGGTCAAGCAGCACGGATATGGTAGGAGCGTATGTTGACGGGCGGCCTATACCCTTTTCTTCCAGTGTTTTTACTATACCGGCATCCGTAAAACGCGCCGGCCCTTGCGTAAAATGCTGTTCCGGCTTAAAACGTTCCAATTTAACGGTATCGCCTTTTTGTACCGGCGGAAAGTTTTTGCTTTTCTCTTCTTTCGCGGCCAGTAATTTCAAAACTTTAAGATACCCATGCTCTACAATGGTGGTGCCGGATACCCTGAACACCGCCGTAAGCGCCTCTATATCCGCGCTCAGGGTGCGCGTCAGCGCCGGTTTCATCTGGCTCGAGACAAAACGTTCCCAGATGATTGAGTACAGGCGATGTTGATCGCCGGTCAGTTTGTCTTTTATCTCGTCAGGCGTATAGCTGACATAAGTCGGGCGTATCGCCTCGTGAGCGTCCTGCGCCTGCTTTCCGGAGCTGTATATGACAGCTTTTTCCGGCAGTTCGGCGGGATAATTCTTGCCTAGCCAGCCGCGTACTTCGTCGAGGGCGGTCTGCGATATGCGTACGGAGTCCGTACGCATATACGTGATAAGTCCGATGGGAGCGCCGCCTATGCTCACGCCTTCGTATAGCTGCTGGGCGATTTGCATCGTTTTCCTGCTGGTAAACCCCAGTCTGTTGGCCGCCGTTTGCTGAAGCTGCGATGTGGTAAACGGCGGGCGGGGGCGCAGGGTTTTGTCCGTTTCCTTTATGCCGCTTACGGTAAACACGGCGTCTTTTATCGCGGCGATTATATTTTCCGCGTCCGCTTTTACATGAAGTTCCGCTTTTTCGCCTTTCCATGTTACCAAACTCGCGGTAAAAATTATTTTCCCCGTCTTAAAATCCGCGTCCAGGGTCCAGTATTCTTCCGGCGTAAAGGCTTCTATTTCTTTTTCACGCTCGCATATCAGGCGCAGAGCGACAGACTGGACGCGCCCGGCGGAAAGTCCGTTCTTGACTTTCTTCCAGAGAAGCGGGGAAAGATTGTAGCCTACAAGCCTGTCCAGCACGCGCCGCGCTTTTTGCGCGTTTACCTTTGCGTCGTCTATCTTGGTGGGCGCGGCGACCGCCGCCTTTATTGCCTGCGGCGTAATCTCGTTAAAACTGATGCGGGAAATCGGCAGCTTTTCATTCTTTGCCGCTATCGCTTTTTGAAGATGCCAGGCTATGGCCTCACCTTCGCGGTCATTATCCGACGCGAGCAGCACCTCGCCTGACTTTTTGGCATCCGCCTGTAGTTCTTGCAACAGCTTTGCCCGTCCGCGCACGGTTATGTACTCAGGCTCGAAATTGTTGTCAACATCAATGGCAAGCCGTGACTTTGGCAGGTCGATTAGATGCCCCATCGAGGCTTTTACTTTGTAGGACGGTCCAAGATATTTTTCGATTGTCTTGGCCTTGGCTGGAGATTCCACGATTACCAAAGTTTTTTTCTTTACTGTTTTCGTCGTTTTCGTTGTTTTTGCCGTTTTCGTTGCTTTTGCCGTTTTCGTTGTTTTTACCATTTATCCCTCAGCAGTTTTACTTTTACAATTTTGTTACAAACCGTACCCGGCTGCAAGTCAAAATTTGTTTTATATAAATAGAAAAACCGCATAGCGGTTTTTTTCCGCGCGGTTTTTAGGCATTTTCTCCCTGCTTGTCTTTCTGTCAAAATGCCTAAAAACCGCCCCGGTCCCATAGGAAGGCAGTAATTCCACGTAAAAAACAGCCAACCGTAACGTCCCCACAAAAAATTGCGGGTGGCAGCGAAAAAATGGGGGTGGGGCCCGCCGGGATGGGGGTCCCCCATTTTTTCGGCTGACAGGCCCCGCGCTTTTTACTTGAGCCTTAACGGACAGTCCGTGTTAAAAGTAAAATTGCTGTTTATCCCTCTATGCCGCTTGCCGGTGAATTTTAAGACGCTAACTCCGCCAGTATGTCTCCAGAATTATATACCATTTTAGCGCCTTCTCCCGCAAGTTGCTGAGCGCCCGCGCCAAAGGCATTCGCGCCGCCGGCAATGTACAAGTCTCTGTTTTGCTCAATCGCAAATCCGGCGGTAATGAGCGCTCCTGATTTTTCACCGGCCTCTACGACTACTGTACAGCGGCAAAGCCCGGAAATAATCCTGTTTCGCGCCGGAAAATGCCATTTTTCCGGCGCGGTTCCGTACGGGTATTCGCTTAAAAGAACGCCGCCGGTCTCTATTATACGCCGCGCCAGAGCGCGATTGGACGCTGGGTACACCTCGTCAACGGAAGAACCCAGGACAGCGGCTGTCGGCGCGGCCGTACTCTGTGTATTTGCGCCGCTATCTGCGCCGCCATAGCCGCCGTAAAAGCCTCCGGTAGACGCGGCGTCCACGCAGCCGCGGTGCGCCATAGCGTCAATTCCGAGCGCCATGCCGGAAACTACGACTACCCCCGCTTGGCTCAGTTCCCGCGCCGCCGTATAGGCCCAGCGGGCCGCCGCCGGGCACGGTTTACGTGTACCGACAACGGCAACAAAAAATGTTTCCGGCGCCGGCAGTATTCCGCGGTAGAACAGCACGGCGGGCGGATCGTAAATTTCCCGCAAAAGCGGCGGATAAGTTTTTTCAACGATGGATGTCCATCGTATCCCCCGGCTTTTCATGGAAGCGGCGTCTTTACCGGCCAGGGCAACAAGCTCGTCCATGCTCCAGTTATTTGTTTTATTTTTATTACGACGCCTTTTGGACGCGTTTATTCGCTCCGCGGCGCAAATTTCTTCGATTTCAGTTGTGGCAAGACCGGTAAATTCGCTTTCAACGTTAAATTTTTCACACAAAATTACACGATCGCCGGAATTTAGTCCCGGAATGCGCGAAATTATTAAGTCAAGCAAGCCCCTTTCGATTATTTTACCCTCATATTACATCAAGCCGTCACATCAAGCCGAGTATATACCTTCGATTTTCCTCCGCCTCCGCCTTTTGGCCCTTGTCCTTGATGAGCGGAATCCCGCGGTCGTACCAGTCTACCGCCTCACGGTAGCGTCCAAGCATATAGAACGCGCGCGCCATCATGCACATTGCGTCCGCGTCGCCCGAGCGATTCTCCATGTGGGCGGCAATCTGCGGTATGCCTTCTTCGGGGCGGTTAAGTTCGTAAATATACAGAACCGCGAGGGCAAAATGCGCCTGATTGTACATGGATTCCAATTCAATAGAACGCAGATACGCGGTTTCCGCCAGTTCAAAGTAGCGCCGCGAGCGGTCCCCTATAACGCCTTCCACCCCATAATCATAGGCCGACTTTGCCGCGTACGCCGCGTTAAGCCCCAAAAGATAGTGCAGGGTTTCATCGTTGGGCGTTATGTCAATCGCGCGTTTCAGCGCCTCGACAGCTTCAAAGTACATCTGTTTATCCTTAAAACGGGACGCCAGAATCTTCCAGTAAACGCCGGTCTGGGCAGCGTCTTTTATATGCTGTTCCTGCAATTTTTCATAGGCCGCTATAGCCAGTTTCAAATCATCTATCGTTTGCGGCACGCCCTTTCTGGGGCCGTAATCCGCGATTTCCCGCGCAAATTCAAGTCTTTTTTTATTTTTTTCGTAGTAAAAAAGACCCGCGGTACCGCCTATAATTATTACAAAAGCGGTAAATCCGCACAACCATTTCTTAAACGCGCCTTTTTTCATCTGATTTACATTCCTTTTTTGGGCGCACGGGGCGGTGCAAGCGTCCGTACCGGCTTCCCGCTATTATAAAAACGCAAAGCGTTTTCCCCATTCCTAACTGCTCATTCCTCATTGTTAATTGCTCATTTTTCCTTTTTACCTTTTCCTTTTTACCTCTTTGCGGGTGCCATCCGTGTTGCGCTGATTTTCGCGCGGGGAGGCTCATTGCGGTATGAACGGGATATAAAATTTTGTAAGCCTTAGTTCCGGCTCATGTTCCCGCCCTAAATATCATTTTTTTCACTCAACTTGGGCATATATTTTTTATGAGCGTCTTCCAGTCTTGATACGGCTACATGGGTGTATATCTGGGTTGTGGATATATCCGCGTGCCCCAGCAATTCCTGTACGGAGCGCAGATCGGCGCCGCCCGCAAGGAGTTCGGTAGCAAAACTATGCCGCAGCGTGTGCAGTTTGGATCCGGCGCCGTTTTTCGCGGTAAGCGCGGCATAATTTTTCCAAATACCCTTCCTGCCCAGCCGCCGCCCGCCGCGGCTCAAAAAGAGCGCGTCCGTCTTCCGTCCCGCTTTCAAAAATTGCGGACGGCCGCCGCTCAGATAGGCGCGAAGCGCTGTCTCGGCGGCGGAACCGAATGGTACCAGCCGTTCTTTGTTCCCCTTGCCTGTAACCCTTATGACCGCCTCGTTAAAAAAACAATCGTCTATATTGAGCCCTACCGCCTCTGAAACACGTAAACCGGACGAATACAGCAGTTCGAACAGCGCTCTGTCGCGCAGCCCCAGAGGAGTGTCCGTCTTTATCAGGGCAAACAGTTCGTCAACCGCGCTGCCGGAAAGTGTTTCCGGCAACTTATGTCTGCGCTTAGGCGTCTCCAACAGCGAGGCCGGATTGTCTTTCCGCCGCCCCTCATCAATGAGAAACCGGTAAAATGAACGCAGGGCGGCAATCGCCTTGGCGGTGGAACGCGCGTCTATTTTGTCGCGTGTGCTCCGTTCGCTAAGATACCGTGTAAGCTCCGCGCTGTCCGCCTGTTCCGCGTCCTCCCCGATATAGTCAAACAGCCGCCGTATCTCCGCAAGATAGGTTTCTATGGAAAGCCGCGACAGGCGCTCTATACCGGCAAGTCTTGACCGGTAACTTTCAATGAGCGCCTGAGCGGACACTGTTCTCTCCAACTCTCATTAGGCGCCCTGCTGCTTGTATGTGCCGTAATTTTCAAACATATTTACGTTTCCACGCCTCATAACGGTAGGTACGTCAAGATCATCGCCTGAACCGGGCAAAGGCGGCTTGATACCGGTTCCTCCGCGTATGCTTTCCCATTCGTCATCGAACAAAAAATCACCGCGCTTAGACTGGGCTTTCTCCTCTTCCTCGTGTTTGACATCTTTCATTTTTTTGACCGCGGGACTTTCAAAACCGGTTGCGACAACCGTAACTTTAACGGCGTCCCCCACGCTGTCATCCACAACCCAGCCGGTCTTTATTTGCGCCTCCTCGTCCGCGCATTCCATTACCGTGTTTACAATATCTTGAAGTTCCGGCGGCGAAAAATCTCTGCCCGCCACTACATTCACCAGCACCTTTTGGGCGCCCTTGATAGAGTTCTCTTCCAGCATCGGATTGCTCATAGCGCTCTTAGCCGCGTCAACGGCGCGGTTATCGCCTGAGCCTATGCCTATGCCGATGAGCGCGCCGCCCTGCCCGCGCATGAATTCCCTTACGTCCGCAAAATCTATGTTTATCTCGCCGTGTTTGGTAATCATGTCGGAGATGCCTTGAATGCCCTGCCTCAGCACATCGTCAACTTTCAAAAAGGCTTCAGTCATTGGCGTATGCCGGTCGACAATTTTATAGATGTTTTGATTCGGAATGATTATTATCACATCCACACCGGAGCGCAGTTTGGCGAGTCCATCCTCCGCCACCCTCATCTTGTACTTGCCTTCAAACTCAAAAGGTATGGTAACAACGCCCACCGTAAGGGCGCCAATCGACCGGGCAATCTCCGCTATGACCGGAGCCGATCCTGTGCCTGTACCGCCGCCCATCCCAGTAGTGATGAACACCATGTCCGCGCCGCGAAGCGCGTTTTCTATCATTTCGCGGTCTTCTATCGCGGCGCTCTCGCCTATGTCCGGTTTGCCGCCCGCTCCAAGCCCCCGTGTCAGTTTTGTACCGATAGGCAGCTTGAGTAAGGCCTTGCTTTTGCTCAGCGCCTGCAAATCGGTGTTGGCCGTGATAAACTGAACATTCTCCAAACCACATTCAATCATGCGGTTTACCGCGTTGGAGCCGCCTCCGCCGGTTCCTATTACCTTAATGACAGTTTCGCTTTGTCCCGCAATTTCTACATCAGAAATCCCTAAGATATTCATCATCATATCCCCCCAAATCTATAAATATAGTGTTCGGAAACTATTTTTCCAAGTTTTCCAAGTTTTCCAAGTTCCCTAATAACTTCCGCCAAAATCTTGTGGGACAGCCAACCGGTTGTCGAACAAGTCTAATATTTCATCCGCTGACGCGGCTATTTTGCTTAAAAAAATTCAAAAAAATTCCCGCTTGATCCAGCGCCCGATTTTTCCAAAAATCGAGAAGGGATTCCAGCCCGCCCCGCCGGAACGCGCCGAAAACTTGTCCGCGCCGGGGGACGCGGTTGAGCCGCCTTCGCGCTCGTTGCCTTCCAGTACGAGTCCCACCGCCGTGGCAAAAACAGAGCTGCTGTACTCGTCAATTAAGCCGCCGACAGGCAGCGGGTTTCCAATGCGTACCTGTATGTTGAAAACCTGCGCGGCAAGATCAGTTACGCCCGCCAAATTCGCGCCGCCCCCGGTAAGTACAACGCCGCCGCCCAGTGTCCGCAGAGGGCAGCTTTCCTCTATTTTTGCCCTAACAAGCTGGAATATCTCTACCATGCGCGGTTTTATTATCTGTAAAATCTGGGAACGCGGGATAAGAAGCGGGGGACGCCCCCCCATGCCCGGCACTATTACCGCATCGTCCATGCCTTCAAGAAAAGGCTCCCAGCAGCAGCCGGCCTCGACTTTTATCTTTTCCGCGGCCTCGAACGCTATATTTTTTACAATGGATATGTCGTTTGTTACTTGATTTCCACCGGCCGGCACAGAAGCTGTAAAAAGAGCCGACCCTTGTTTGTAAGCCAGTATGTTCGATGTCCCGCCGCCCAGATCAAGCAGCGCGACGCCTATCTCTTTTTCTTCCTCCGTTAGAACGGCGCGTCCGGCGGCCAGTGTCTGCAATATCGCGCCGTTTACCGCAAAACCGGCGCGGTTCACGCATTTTACCAGATTCTGCTCGCTTGTCTGCGAACAGGTGATTATCAGAACCTCGCTTTCAAGCCTCATCCCTATCATGTGAAGGGGATCCTTTATGCCTGCCTGACCATCGACTATATAAGTCTGCGGTATCACTTCAATTGTCGCCCTGTCCATAGGAAGTTTGAATGAACAGGCTATATACCGCACATGCTCCAAATCGTCTTCACTGATTTCGGTATGGTCGCGGCTGTTTCCCTTTACCGCTACCACGCCGCGTGAAATGACGCCTTCTACATGATTGCCGCCTATGCCTATCCAGCAATCCTGCGCGATTTGCCGGCTCATATCTTCAGCGGCTTCAACGGCGGCGGCGATGGAACGCAGCGTTGCCTCGATATTTACCACAACGCCTTTACGCAGCCCCGTTGAAGGGCTCTGCCCTACGCCGGTTATAGAAAAATTCCCTAACGGGTCGCGTTCCGCGATTATGGCGCGTACCTTAGTCGTGCCTATGTCAAGTCCAACAATGATATTATTCTTGGCCATCTAACGTTTACCTAACCTTGTATGACGCGGTGTCGGTTCTAAAATCAAGTTCATCAAGCGCCATCCCTTTCCCGTTTAACACGTCCAGCAGCAGCAGCATATAACGTATATTGTCCTCGTTTATATGCCGGCCTATATGTATTCTTACCGGATTATACACCGGATACACAGTCAATTCATAAGCGTCATATTTTTTTTTGCTAATATGAATTTCGGAAATTGTTGAAAGTAATTCAGGAGCGTTTGATTGCAAAGTTTCCAGTTCCGTAAAAAGCGGCAGCAGGAATTCGGGAAGGCGCAGTCCGGGGGCTATATTTTCAAACACCAAGCCGGATAATACAGGCAGCGCGCCGTCTACAGTCATTCCCTCGCGCTGTCCAATCTGAAACAACACTCCGTTTTTATCAAAGAATACGGGAACGGTTCTGCCGCCTATGTAAGCCGCCGACACCGCGACCGGAACGCGGTTTGTAATGATTATCTCTATCGCGTCCGGAAAATGCTTTACAATATCTACTTTTTCAATAAGCGGCATCGAAGAGAGCGCTTCTTTAGCCGCCGGCGCGTTTACGGACATGAACGAAGACCGCGCGTCGATACCCGCCTGTTCCAGAACGGCTATCCTTGAGATCCCGTTAAGCCCCCTTATATCAACGGTGCTAAGCGGCATACACGGGCTTACCACAAAGAGCCAAATCAATTCTCCGGCTAAAATAATCGAACACGCGATGAGTATACGCCGCAAAGGTTTTTCAAACTTAAAACCATCTTTTCCACCCGCGGCTGCGGTGGCCGAGTCTAAAATCTCTTCGTTAATTACGGCATTATATTCCATGATAGATTCCATTATTCATATTTTCTTTTTTTAAGGAAGATACCGGAGCGCGTGAAATATTTACTATAAGCGCCGACATTATCAGGCTTATCAAAAGAGATGAACCGCCCGCCGAAAAAAACGGCAGCGGAATGCCGGTCGCCGGTACGGCGCCCGATACGACGGCAATGTTAAGCAGCATCTGTGTAAAAATTGTCGTTACCATACCTAATGCAAGCAGACGCTTAAATGCGCTGTCCGCGTTCAACGCCGCCCGGTAACCGCGCCACGCGAACACGGCAAATACAAGTATAAAAAGTACAACCCCTATAAAGCCGCCTTCCTCGGAATATGCGGAAAAAATAAAATCACTTTGAATCTCCGGCACGCTTACGACTTTGCGCGTTCCCTGCCCCAAACCTTTACCCCAAAAACCGCCGGAACTTATCGTTAATACCGAGGCGTTTACCTGATACCCCGCCCCCAACGGTTCCCAGTCCGGCCACATAAAACTTATAAGCCTGCGCAGACGGTGTTCTTCCGACAAAACGAGCAAAGATGTAACAGGCAGAATTATCACCGCCGCTCCTAAAAAGAAACCGATGCCTATGCCTGCCAGAAAAAAAATAATAAGCGCGTTAACCGCGATAAATATGGCGGTGGAAAAATTATTCTGTAAAAGTATCAGTACAAAAAACAGCGCCGTTACCAGTGCCGGAGGCAGAACTCCGGACACGAATGAATTTTGTTTTCCTTGCTTTTTATCAAAAATATGAGCCAGATATAAAGGCAGTATCAATTTAACTAATTCAGAAGGCTGAAATGAGAATCCGCCCGCGCCTATCCAGCGGGACGCGCCGTTTATATTCCTGCCGATTCCGGGAACAAAAGTTAACACGCAAAGAATAACGGCGGCAATTACCAAAAATATTATAATGGCGCGAATCTTTTCAATATCTATGTTGGCGGTTATGAAAAAAATCACAAAGCCCAAGGCGGCAAATTTAAGTTGACGAATAACAAAGTACCAGCGATCCCCCTTAAACCAGAGTTCGGCAAAAGCATAAGAAGCCGAATACAGCGCCGCTATTCCCGCTCCCGTGAGTAACACTATGCATACTATCAGCGTATGATCAAAAGTTGACTTTGTTTCCGCGCCGTCAATAGAAAAAAGCATCATTCTCCCATTACAAATAACTATATCTTACAATATCTTACAATGAACAATAAAGTTCACGTTATCAAACAAATATATTGTTCACTGAATCTTCAATGTTGACAAGGCTATTATGGCGAATAATCCGCCAAGTATCCAGAAGCGGTTTACAACTTTTGTTTCCGCCCAGCCCGACAATTCAAAATGATGATGTATCGGCGCCATTTTAAACACGCGCTCTTTTTTTATTTTATACACGATAACCTGTATTATTACAGACGCCGCTTCCAGCACAAATACGCCGCCCGCTATCAGAATCAGTATTTCTTTTTTTATCAACAGCGATATAACGGCTATCACGCCGCCCAACGCGAGACTTCCCACATCACCCATAAAAACTTCGGCGGGATGAGCGTTAAACCACAGAAAACCTACACATGCGCCGACTCCGGCCAGGCAGAACACGGTAAGTTCGCCCGCTCCCGGAATATGGGGAATACCTAAATACTGTGAATAATCGGCGCGTCCTGAAAGATATGTAAGAATGGCAAGGCTTATAAACACAAAAATTAAAAGACCGGCGGCAAGCCCGTCAAGCCCGTCGCTTAAATTTACGGCGTTACTTTCACCGACTATCAGCAGTACGGCAAACGGAATCCACAAGCAGCCCATATCAATTACCGGATTCTTAAAAAACGGCAAATACAGGACTGTAGAAGTTTTTTCTTTATAGTACAAATATAGTACGATTATCAGCGCCGCTAAAATTTGTAAACCGAATTTTGCCCACGCGGGCAGTCCGCGCGAATCACGTCTTTTAATTTTTAAGTAATCATCCAGAAAACCAATGGCGCCGAATACTATAAACGCGGCAAGAGTAAGCCATACCTTTGAACTGTCAAAATTCATCCAGAGCAGCATGGAAATAACAACGGATATTATTATCAATAATCCGCCCATTGTCGGCGTACCGTCCTTTTTAAGATGTGTCGCGGGGCCGTCGCCGCGTATAGACTGTCCTATTTTGAATTTTCTAAGCGCCTCTATAATAGGAGCGCCGAATAAAAAACATACCAATAACGTAAAAAGAGCGGCGTAAGCGCCCCTGAACGTAATGTATTGAAAAACATTTAACGCAGTCCAATATTTAACCAGCGGATAAAAAAATTCTAAAAACACAAATAACCCCTGTTAGATATGTCAGAAAACATCCGTTTTCTGACAACTGAGCTTGTTCCAAAACTAATCGACTATGCGCTGAAGCGCATGGTGCGCAAACTTTGTTTGCAATGGAACAAGCTCTTGGAAAAATCGGTCTAATCGAACTAAAGTCCGGCCCGCTTTTTCCGCAAAATTCAAGGAAGCTGGACAAGCATAGTTTGTCTCTCCAAAAACTGAAGTTTTGGAATCACCTCACGTTATAATTATATAATATAACTTATATGTGGGCATGTCAAGAGAAAATATCACTTTTTTATGATTTTTTTATATTTTTATTGCCAAAATATTATTTATAAGTTATATTTAGAATATGGGAATGACTGAAAAAATCCGTATTCTACTGGTCAAACAAGGGAATATATCAGAGGCGGAACTTGCCCGGCGGCTAGATATGAGTAATACAAACTTATACAACCGTATGAAACGGGATAACTTTACCGATAAAGACTTGCAAAAAATAGCCGCCGCCTTGAATTGTACTGTTGAGACGGTTTTCAAAATGAACGACACCGGGGAGGAGATATAATGCCTGAACTAAGCCGGTTTTATAATATCGTGATAAAAATGCTCTTCAAGGACACGGTTCAGCACAACAAACCTCACCTCCATGTTTTTTACAACGAGTATGAAGCGTCATAGGCATTGACGGGGAATTGTTGGCAGGGAGTTTACCGGTCAAAGAAATGCGCCTTGTATTGGCATGGCCGGCTATCCATGAGGAAGAACTTTATGCCGCTTGGAATAAGGCCGTCAGCGGAATCCCCTTTGAAAAAATAGCCCCCCTGCGGTAAGGAAAATCATGTACGAAAAAGACGGCATAGTATATGCGGGAACCCTTGAACCGCTCCTAAAAGTCATAGCTGTTCAGCCTCTGGACGGTTACCGTATGCATCTTGAATTTTCTACCGGGAAAACAAGGGTATTTGATTTCACCCCCCTTGTTGGATATTCCTTGTTTCCGCCCCTTACGGGAGAAGTCGTTATTTGATCAGGTCTATCTTGATCATGGGGTTCCATCCTGGGACGGGGGAAATATAGACATAGCACCGGAAGCGTTTTTTGCCGGGGAGGATATCTAAGCATGACCAAATACACCGTTTTATTGACATGGGATGATGAGGCCGGGGTATGGGTGGCGGTAAACGATGAAATACTTCTTGCCCTGGAATCTGGCTCTCTTGATGTCCTCATGGAACGGGTACGGTACGCCGCCCCTGAAGTGCTGGAGGCAAACGGTAAACCACACACCACCGATATACGGATTCATTTCAAGTCCGACAGGGTTACGGTACTTGCGTAATGGCGGAGTACGAAAAAAGGTACGGAAAAAACTGTCCGAATACGGCTGTACTTTCTTGCATCATGGCAAGGGCGGCCATGATATGTGGTACAGCCCTATCACCAAGTGTAGTTTTCCGGTGGACGGTGAAATAAAATCACGGTACACGGCAAATGTAATCATGAAGCAGGCGGGGATAGATTATCACTTCTAAGCCGGATATTTCCCAGCCTATCGTGTACGGGGCGTTTAGCCGCCACGCCGTTTAATCCCCGTTTTTAACGCCGTTTTTACCCGCCTACTGTAACCATGCTGAGCATGAAGCCGTCCAACTCCGCAATCAACCGGCTTTTATCACTTATGCCAAAATCCCACCCCGTCCGCCAATCCTTTGCCCGTATGCGGTCAAGGCTTTTTTTCGTCAACGCCCCGGACTCTTTCAATGTTTGCAGCAACGCATTGTATTCAAGAGGGCTTGACTGCCGGTATTGCTCCGCCTCTAACTGCTATTCTTGACCCACAGAATTGTTTAACCGCAAAGTCGAAAAAGTCGAAGAAGTTTTCATTCAAACTGCTCAAAACTTGAGTCGTTTTAGCCATTCTTTCCGGGAAATTTGGCGCTTC
>JAISCO010000191.1 GCA_031265535.1 Spirochaetaceae bacterium
TTATCGGCAAACTCGCCAAGAACCTGAGCCACCGCCACATTAAGGTAGGTGTTAGGCGTCGCTATCGACTGGGACGAACCAACCATGCGGAATTCAAATTTATTACCCGTAAACGCAAACGGACTCGTCCGGTTACGGTCCGAGACATCCTTGGGCAGTCTGGGGAGGCTCGTAACGCCCAATGTAATGCTGTCGCCCGTTCCGGCGGAATGTCCGCTTTTACCGTCCGCTATATTATCAAAAATCTCGGTCAGCGGGCCGCCAAAAAATATCGACACAATGGCGGGAGGCGCTTCGTTCGCGCCCAGCCGGTGTTCATTGCCGGCAGTAGCGACTGATGAACGCAGCAAAAGAGCGTAGCGGTCTACCGCTTCGATGACGGCGGCGGTAAACAGCAAAAAGCGGGCGTTAGATTCGGGATTTTCACCCGGCTCGAACAGGTTTATGCCGTCATCCGTACCCATAGACCAATTGTTATGCTTGCCGGAACCATTCACCCCGGCGTAAGGTTTTTCGTGCAGCAGCGCCTCCATGCCGTGCCTTCGCGCCACACCGCGCAAAGTTTCCATCACAATTTGATTCGCGTCAACCGCGCTCGTTGTGCTGCTGTACACAGGCGCTATCTCAAACTGATTCGGCGCGACTTCGTTATGCTGAGTTTTTGCCGCTATGCCAAGTTTCCATAGCTCATAGTTCAATTCGCGCATGAACTTGGACACCCGCTCTTTTATCGCGCCAAAGTAGTGGTCTTCCATTTCCTGACCCTTGGCCGGAACATTACCAAACACGGTGCGGCCTGTAAGCAAAAGGTCGGGGCGCTTGTCAAAATATACTTTATCCAGCAGAAAATACTCCTGTTCCGGGCCCACAGTCGTAAACACCCGCTTGCTCGCGGCGTTGCCTATAGCCCGCAGTACGCGCACCGCCTGCTTGTTCAGCGCGTCCATAGAGCGCAGCAACGGAACCTTTTTGTCCAGCGCGTGTCCGTAATAGCTGATAAAAGCCGTCGGAATACAGAGCGTGGTGCCGGTCATATCCTGTTTTAAGAAGGCGGGACTGGTTACATCCCAGGCGGTGTATCCGCGCGCCTCAAAAGTAGCCCGCAAGCCGCCAGACGGAAAGCTTGATGCGTCCGGCTCTCCCTTGATAAGCTCTTTGCCGGAAAATTCCATAATTACCCTGCCGTCGCCGGTCGGAGCAATAAAAGAATCATGCTTTTCGGCGGTAACTCCGGTTAAAGGCTGGAACCAGTGCGTGTAGTGGGACGCGCCCTTAGCTATAGCCCAGTCGCGCATTGAAGCGGCAACCACTTCCGCCACTTCCGGCGTAAGCTCTTTCTCGCCGGCCTGCACCGCCAACACCTCTTTATAGATATTTTTTGGCAGACGCTCACGCATAAGCGCGTTTGAAAAGCAGTTTGAGCCATAAATTTCGGAAACCGGCGACTTGGTAAAATCAACTTCAGACATAAACACTCCTAAATTATATTTTCATCCCTCACAGCCAATCAAGCAAAAAGTGTGCCGGCAATGCCGGGCATCGGTTTTTCGCGGCTTGGTATGACATTTACCGCCCAAAAGCCCTAAGATAACGGCCGCAGAACCCGTATTCAAAATGCGGATAACTCGAATATCATACATTTATGTAGATTTTATCCTTATTTTCTACATTTTTGTAGGAAGAAAGAAAAAGGAAAAAGGAAAAAGGAAGAAGGAAGAGGGAAGAAGGAAGAGGGAAGAAGTAAAAATGAGGGAAAAAGTAAAAAGTAAAAGGTAAGAAGGAAGGAAAAATGTTGACGGAAATCATTGTTTTTTATTATTATTTTTAATAGGAACCATTATCAATAAGGTATGATGAATGTATTTTTTAAGGCGGAGGACAAAACAACGGGATATGGTTTTTGACGCGGTTCACGCATTGGAGCATCCTACGGCGCAGGAAGTCTACGCTTATATAAATATAAGATTCTGCTCTTTAGAAGAAAATGAAGAAAGTATCGGTTTAGGTACAATTTATCGTAATCTTCAAGTTCTGGAGGATGAGGGCAGTATTGTTTCGCTCGCTGCCGGTCGAAACGCGACGCGCTATGATACCCGGCTTGACGCTCATTACCACCTGCTTTGTGTTAAGTGCGGACGTGTGCGGGACTTGCCTGTTGTTTACAAACATGCTTTTAATTTAGACGCGGAAAAGAGCGGCGGATGCCTGATTGAATCGCATAGTGTCCTATTTAAAGGTGTATGTAATTATTGTTTAGAAGCAAAACCGGCTGTTAGCTGGAAATAAATATTGTTTTAAGAGGTAAATATGAAGAAATGGGTTTGTTTGATTTGCGGTTATGTCCATACAGGGGACAGGCCGCCGGAAGTTTGTCCTGTGTGTAAAGCGCCGGCGTCGAAATTCAAAGAGGAAACCGGCGGCGGCTCTTACGCGGCCGAGCACATTATCGGTGTGGCGAAAGATGTCGAAGACGATATCAAGAAAGATTTAGTTGATAACTTTACCGGCGAGTGTACCGAGGTTGGTATGTATCTTGCCATGAGCCGCGCCGCGGATCGTGAAGGTTATCCTGAGATTTCCGAAGCGTTCAAACGGTACGCGTTCGAGGAGGCGGATCACGCTTCCCGGTTTGCGGAACTGCTGGGGAATGTTGTATGCGCCAGCTCAAAGAAAAATCTTGAGATGCGCGTTGCCGCGGAAGCCGGAGCATGTGCCGGTAAAACCGATTTGGCAAAGCGCGCAAAAGATAAGGGGTACGACGCTATTCACGACACGGTTCACGAGATGGCGCGGGACGAAGCCCGTCATGGCGCCGGCTTTGCCGGTCTTTTGAAACGCTACTTTGCTTAACTAGCATATAGCCCAACGCGCACTGCGCGTTGGGCTATGCTCGGCGCCTACAGGATGCCGCGGTATCCTGTAGGCGCGTGCGGCTGAACGCAAACGTTTGGCTAAATGCTAAGCATCAAGTTTGAGCAAAACTCTATATTTTTACAGTGTACTCAAAATCCGCCGTGTTTTGACATGGCCAGGCAAATCGTAAACACCGTTTTCCATCCTTGACGGTAACGCCTTTTAGCAGTTCTTTGTCCTTAAAACCCTTGTAGACGCTTTCCATGTATAATTGCACAGTAAACTGGTTTGCAAGCAAACCCAGGCAGATGATAAATTACCTTACCTGATCAAAGATCCCATCGGCTCAACGAAGTTGAGCCCAACGCTTACAAGATACTGCGCCAACCGGCGTGCCAAATGGCGACACCTTGGGACGGGGAGGCTTATTGGTCAGCAATTCCGATTCCAAAACGAAAATCAGCGCAACACCACAAAAAGTAAAAGGTAAAAAGGAAAAGGTAACTATTTTTACGGAGCAAAATGCGCCCAAAATCAAAAAAGTGCCGTTAAAACTATATCAAATCCAGGATTTTCCCGAAATCGGAATTGCTGCTTATTGGTGGAATTTTGTTGCAAAATGTGGTTTATATGCTTATACTATTCTTTGCGTTCAATTGTTTGCGGGGGTTCCTGTGGGCAGTTATATTATTTTATTGGAGGATAGTTTTTATGGGAAAAAGTTCGGGTAAGAAGTGGTATAGCTGGTATTTTGATTTTAACCTGCTGTACAGGATTTTGATTGGGCTCGTGCTGGGCGTCATACTGGGACTGGTATTTAAGGACAAAATCCTTTGGATACAACCGCTGGGCGACCTGTTTGTGCGGTTACTCAAGATGATAATGATGCCAATCATCGTGTCGACACTGATTGTCGGCGCGTCATCGGTCAGTCCGGCCAACCTCGGCAAGGTGGGCATACGGATAATCGTTTTGTACCTGATTACCTCGGCGGTGGCTGTAGTCATAGGTCTAATTATGGGAGCGATATTCCAGCCCTCCGCCAACCTCGCGATGGAGAACGTAGCGGACGCCGCTGCCAGAATTGCCGCGACACCCAAATTATCGGACACATTACTGGCCATCGTCCCAACGAGCATACTGCAATCCCTTGTCAACGAAGCGGTGTTGGCCGTCATATTCGCGGCATTGATAATGGGTATCGCCATTTCATACCTTCGTGTTTCGGGTGACGAGCGCAAAGAGAAGGCTGCCGCTGTCCTGTACAACTTTTTTGACGGCGTGGCGGAAGTGATGATGCTGATCATCAAGGGCATAATGCAGTACGCGCCAATCGGCGTTCTTTCCCTCGTTTCCGTAGTTTTTGCCACAAATGGGCCAAAAGTGGTAGGAAGCCTCGGCGTCGTAACGGCGGCCTGCTTTATCGGCTATGCGTTGCACGTCATCATCGTATACTTAGGCATGGTAAAATTTTACGCCAGACTGCCAATCAAACGCTTCTTTCGTGACGCTAAAGATCCGTTTATCACGGCATTTGTTACCCGCAGTTCCAACGGTACCCTGCCTGTAACAATGGAAGCGGCGGAGAACCTCGGCGTACACAAAGACATCTACTCGTTCTCTCTGCCATTGGGCGCTACGATCAACATGGACGGGACGGCAATATACCAGGGAGTTTGCGCGACATTTATCGCGTTCTCCGTCTGGGGGCACGGTTTTTCCATCCCACAAATGGGGATCATCGTAGTCACTGCCACCCTTGCCAGCATCGGTACCGCCGGCGTTCCCGGCGCGGGCGCAATCATGTTGTTGCTCGTCCTCGACTCGGTGGGTCTTCCAGTTACGGCGGGCAGCGTCGTGGCAGGCGCCTACGCGATGATACTGGGCATTGACGCCCTCCTCGACATGGGCCGCACCGCTCTTAACGTTACCGGCGACCTTTCCTGCACCACAACGGTGGCCAGCAGAATGAAAGAACTGGACATGAAAAAGTGGGCAAAATGAATTAACGTGCCCCCAAACACGGCGTGTTTGGGGGCGCGGGCGGCGGCAGGACACTCTGCCGCCTTTCCGCATTCTTTGCGATGTAAATCTAACCGCGCCTGTAAAACAGACACGGATGGGGGCGTTGCGGGGGCATTTAACAGCCTGAGGCTTCCCCCGCAGAGGGGGCAGCGGAAAAGCGTTTTGCGAAGCAAAACCTTTGGAGCGAGGGGGACTTCCCCCCATCCACTTAAAATACACCGAATTTATAACCGCCCCTATTGTTTTACACTCAATTAACATTCGCGCTCATCCTGGGTATACTTGCGGCTAAGGAGTAATCATGGAACATGAATTAGCCCGTGAATTAAACGATATTTTACGGGATACGACACCGGGAGCGCTGCTTTCCGGCATAGGCAGGCGGCTTTATTTCCCGAAAGGGATAATAGCGCAGGGAGCAGAGGCAAAGCAGTTCAGCACTTTGGCCAACGGCACGCTCGGCGTTGCGGAAAAACAAAAAAAACCGCTTATTTTGCGGGCGCTGCGGGAACAGATCCCCGGACTTAGCGCCGGTGAAATTGTCTCTTACGCGCCGACTGCGGGCCTCCCGGCACTGCGGGAACTTTGGGCCGGCGAAATACGGCGCAAAAACCCGTCGCTGGAGAAGGCCGCAATTTCCCTGCCGGTGGTCACAGCCGGACTGACCGAGGGGATAAGCCTGCTTTGCGACCTGTTTCTGGACGAAGGACAGACCCTGATCGCCGCCAACCCCTCATGGGACAACTATCCGCTGATAGTCGAGGCCCGCCGCGGCGCGCGCATGGGGCCGGTGGATATGTTCGGCAAGGACGGCATAGACCTGTCCGCCCTTAGGACGGCGCTGACCTGCGAGGCAGAAAAGACCGGCTCTGTCCGCGTTATCCTGAACTTCCCCCACAACCCCACTGGCTATTCCCCGACAAGAAAGGAGGCCGGGGAAATCTGCGCGATGATTCGGGAAATCGCTGAAAAGGGCTGCAAGACGCTGGTACTTTGCGATGACGCCTATTTCGGGCTCCGCTTTGAGGACGACATTGAGGAGCAGTCGCTGTTTGCCTACCTAGCGGACATTCACGAAAACGTATTTGCCGTCAAAATTGACGGAGCCACAAAAGAGGACTTCGCGTGGGGGATGCGCTGCGGTTTTGTTACATTCGGCGGCAAGAAGCTCTCCGCCGTCCACTACGATGCCTTGATAAAAAAGACGATGGCCTCCATACGCTCCACCATTTCCTGCTCCTCCACAGTGGTTCAGAATCTGCTGTTAAAAATGTATTCGACGGGAGGCGATACGCTACCGGCGGAAAAAGCCGCTTTCCGGGACATTATCGAAGGCCGCTACAAAAAGGCGCGCGCCTTTGTTGACGCAAAGAAGGGTCACCCGCTGCTCCGGCCCATGCCTTTCAATTCCGGCTATTTCATGAGTTTCAGGTGCGGCATTGACGCGGAAGCTCTGCGGCAAAAACTGCTTCACGGTTACGGCGTAGGCGCCATAGCGATAGACCCGCACACGCTGAGGGTCGCCTTTTCCGGCCTTGACGATGAATGTATCAATGAGGTTTACACAGCCATTTACCGTGCCGCGGAGGAACTTGCTGCGAATTAGGAATGAGCAATTAACGATGAGGAAAAGGTAATAAGTAAAAAGGAAGAGAGAATGGCGCATTTTTGGCGCGGCAGCGCCAAAAACCGGGCTTTCCGCTCCAATTCCGCAAACTTTACCGCAGGTAAAGTCCGTTACCTACGGTAACTCTTGCGGGATTTCCGCTGCAATCCCTTGCG
>JAISCO010000405.1 GCA_031265535.1 Spirochaetaceae bacterium
GGGGTGCGTCGAAGCGCGCAAGGGATTGGAGGGGTTTAGCCACGGCGTAGCCGGGGCCGGAGCGCGTGAGCGCGGAGCCCCGCAAAGCCCGGTTTTCGGCGCAGCCGAAAATGCGCCCAGATGAAAAGCCTCCTGTTATCCGTTAGTATTTTACAAGGAGAAGCACTATAATCAGCGTAATCTGCGGACCCTTTATCCATCTTCAATCCAAATTGCCACACTTTTGCCACAATCTTGAGGTATAATTGCCTGTATGCAGGGAATGGAAACGATTTTAATGGTGGACGACGAGCCAAAAATCCTCGAGCTGGTAAAATCTTACCTTGTGTTGAACCGCTACGCCGCCCTCTGCACGACAAGCGGCAGGGAAGGCATAAAAATGTTTGAGGAACATAACGTCTCCCTCATACTCCTTGATCTCATGCTCCCGGATTTTTCCGGGGAGGAATTTTGTAAAAAGGTCCGGCAGATGTCGGAAGTTCCCATCATCATGCTCACCGCCAGAGCGGACGAGAGCAGCATTATTCGGGGGCTCAACATTGGGGCGGATGATTATGTTACCAAGCCCTTCAGTCCCAAACAGCTTATGGCCCGTATCCAAGCGGTTTTACGGCGGAATAGCGGCAGGGGCCGGACGGCGCCATTCCTTGTGTATGATGATTTAGTGGTGGATACCGGGAACCGGCAGGCAAGCCGAAACGGTGAGATTCTTTCCCTGACTCGAGACGAATACAATACCCTTGCCCTCCTCATGTCCCGGCAGACGAAAATATTTACCCGTGATGAAATACTGGACGCGGTAAAAGGCGGCGACTATGACGGCTTTGACCGTTCTGTGGACAGTACCATCAAACGGCTCCGGTCAAAAATCGGGGACGACCCCAAAACGCCTAAATATATCGTAACGGTCTACGGTATGGGTTACCGGTTTGGGATAGACAAATAGGCGGGAAGAAGCCATGAAACGAAGTTTCACGAAACGCAAATGCAGCATAAGCCTCCGGAACCGCTTAATCCTCACTTACGGCATTTTTATCAGCCTTGCCTTGGGCAGCTTAACGCTTATCATCAATATTTTCACCGGTGTTATCTTTACCGAGTTAGTCAAAGGCAATATTGTCAAAAAAAGCAGGGAAATCGTCGAGGCCATTGAGGAACAATACAACCCCATGAGCCGGAGTTTCGACACTCTTACTATAGAAGCAATGGGAATGTATTTTGTCCATGACGGCTACATCGTAAGGCTGGAGGACAATCAGGGAAACGCTATTTGGGATGCCCGATCCTGTGATATGCGGGAATGTATGAGCGTGATAAGCGACATAGCTGAACGCATGGAGGGACAATTCCGCCTGGGCGGGACTGTGCAGACCCAACCCTTCCCGGTTACATACGCAAACAAAGCCGTAGGAACCGTTGTCATCGAAACCTACGGCCCCTTTTTTTACAGCGAAACAGAAACTCAATTTTTAACTTCGATAAACCGTCTCCTCCTTTTGTCCACTACCGTCTTCACCTTGATTGGCATTATTATTTCCATCGCGCTTTCCCGGGCCATAGCAAAACCAATCCTCAAAGCCGAAGAAGCCGCCCGCCGTATTGCCGCCGCCCATTCCAATAGCGCAAAGCCGGGACAGCTTGTCATCAGAGAAATCAGAATAAAAGAACAGTATAAAACAAAAGAACTCTCTCGTCTTTCCCGGTCAATCAATGAACTGGCAGCGGAACTGGAAGAAGGAGAACGCCGTCAAAAACAGCTTACCACCGACATCGCCCATGAGTTGCGCACCCCTCTTGCCTGTCTACAGGGTGATATCGAGGCCATGATTGACGGCGTATACCATGCTGACCGGAAACACCTTGAAAGCTGCCATGAAGAAATCATACGGCTTGCAAAATTGGTACAGGATTTGAATACCCTCACCAGCCTCGAATGGGAAAACATCACCCTTAACAAATCAGACTTTGACCTCGCGCAACTGTTGCGGATAACGGCGGAGCAATGGAATTCGTCGGCGCTTGAGAAGGGAATAGCAATCAATCTGGACATTCGGGAATGCCCCGTAAACGCCGACTACGACCGGCTAAAACAGGTTTTTATCAATCTCTTGTCAAATGCCGTAAAATATACGGACAAAGGCAGTATAACTATCAGTATTAGTATTAAAGAAATTGATGATGGTGTTTTTAGCGGTAGCAAAAATTTAGAAAAAAACAACCGGATAGAGGTTAGTTTTTCCGATACCGGTATAGGCATACCGGAAGAGGATTTGCCGCATATATTTGAACGCTTTTATCGTACCGATAAATCCCGCAACCGCAATACCGGAGGAACAGGAATAGGATTAACGATAAGCGCCGCCATCGTCCATGCCCACGGCGGAACCATCACCGCCGAAAACAATAGGCAAAACGGCGGCGCCATATTCAAGATACAGATATAAAACATATTACTTTATCATGATTCTGACACAATCATTCACTCCGGTCGCATGATACTTTTTGCGTTAGGAATTGCCGAGGGCCTTTATTCATCATCCGCATAATCAGCGGACCCTTTGTCCATCGTCCAGCCACGCGCCTATCCCCCGCAAGTCCGTGCCGCTTTCATCCACGAGACCTCGCCGTCCGCGAGGTCTCTTTCCAAATCCGCGCAACCCGCAGCTCTTTTACGCCAAATTGAGGGCGCGTTAAAAATAAATATCCTTTCGCATACTGATGTTATTGCGCTTTTTGTTATTCATTTCGCCTTACAAAAAATCAACAGATGGAGAAGGCTTTTTCAAAACCTCATTTGGGCGCATTTTTTGCTCCGCAAAAAACCGGGCTTTGCGGGGGTTCCGCCGCTTGCGCGGCCGCTCCGCGCCC
>JAISCO010000124.1 GCA_031265535.1 Spirochaetaceae bacterium
ACACTTGACCCACAATTCGGGGAATGATTACATGGCGCTGCCAAAGAAGATTTACCGCAAAGTCGAAAAAGTAAAGAAGGAAGGAAAAAAAGGACCGGAGGCGCTAAATTGCCAACAAAGAATGGCTAAAACGGCTCAAGTTTTGAGCAATTTGAATGAAAACTTATTCAACTTCTTCGACTTAGCGGTTAAAAATTTCTGTAGGTCAAGTTTAGCCTTAAGGCACGGAGTAAAGGATACTTGCGGTATGCCGGCGCGGAGCGCATTAGGCTGTGTCAAAACTCAAGAAATCGAAATGACACCGCTATATATAGCGTTATTAAACCGTATAATAAAGAAAATAACGCTATATATGGAAGCGACAATGACTTTTGACACAGTCTGGCATGTAACCCCGCTGGCAGGCTGGCGGGCGCATTAACGGACGGGCCGTGTTAAAAGTAAAATTGCTCTTGCTGCTTACAACTCCATTGTAATTTTACTCAATTCATTGTAGGGTTTATATGTGGAATTGATACGATGCCCTTGGTGTTTGGGCAAAGAAGAATACATGCGTTATCATGACGAAGAATGGGGCGTGCCGGTGCGGGATAGCGTTAAGTTGTTTGAGGAACTTGTGCTTGACGGAATGCAGGCGGGGCTTTCATGGGTTACGATTTTAAGACGGCGTGATGATTACAGGAAAGCTTTCGATAATATGGACCCGGAAATTATAGCGAATTATGGCGAAATAGATGTAGAACGCATCATGGGAACTGAACGCATAATCCGTAACCGGCAAAAGATCGAGGCGGCAATTAAGAACGCCCGCGCATATCTTGCCATGCGGGATCAGGGACATGATTTTTCGGCATGGCTTTGGGACTGGGTTGACGGCAAGCCCATTGTTAATCATTATAACACAATGAAAGAGATCCCCTCTTCTACGCCGCTTTCTACACGAATCTCTAAAATACTGGTAAAAAGAGGTTTTTCATTTGTAGGCCCCACGATAGTCTATGCTTTTATGCAGGCTTCCGGCTTTGTAAACGACCATCTGGTAAGCTGTTTTAGGCATGATATTATATGAAAATACAACGCATTTATCCCAAACACATGACATAGCCCCACCATTATCAGTTAGCAATTCAATTATCAATTAGCAACCTGTCATTCCGCATTGTTAATTGTTCATTCTTCATTGTTAATTCCTCATTGCACATTCTTCATACTGTTCTTTCGCGTAGCGCGCCGCGTCAAAAACAATTTTGCCGTCATCCGCGCGGGCCAAAAGCATCTCGCCCGCCGGTATATTCCCGGTAAGCAGCATTAAGGACAGCGGGTCTTCGATATATTTTTGGACACAGCGCCGTACCGGACGCGCGCCGTATTTTTGGTCGCGGCATTCGCCAAGCAGAATTTTTCGCGCTTCAGGACTAATCCGCAGCAAAACACCGTGTTCCACAGCGAGCCTGTCCGCAAGTTCGGCAATCTGGATGTCCAGTATGCTGTTAAGCTGGGTTTCACCAAGCGGCTTAAACACGATAATGTCGTCAAGACGGTTCAGGAATTCTGGATTAAACAGGCGCTTTGCCGCTCGACGCGCCGTCTCGTCTATGCCCTTAAAATCCGGTTCCGAAGCGCCGGATGCAAAGCCTAGCGCGCCGCGCGATATATCGGAAGCGCCCGCGTTGCTGGTTATGATGATCACAGCGCTGCGGAAATTTACAGTGTGGCCAAGATTATCCTTTAGTTCGCCTTCTTCAAGAATGGGAAGCAGCAAGTTAAACACATCGCGGTGCGCTTTTTCAATTTCGTCAAATAGAATGACGCTGTACGGATTGCGCCGTATTTTTTCTGTAAGAAGTCCGCCGTCGTCATAGCCGACATAACCCGGAGGCGATCCGGTAAGCCGCGAAGCGTTATGCCTCTCCATAAAATCGGACATATCTATGCGGAAAAGAGCGTCTTCCGTACCAAAAAGATATGCGGCAAGACGGCGGGCAAGCAGTGTTTTACCAACGCCGGTCGGACCCAGGAACAAAAATGAACCTAGCGGACGGGCGGGGTTGGAAATCCGGGCCTTCCCGCGGCGGACGGCTGCCGCTATGCGGGAAACCGCCTCGTCCTGCCCTATTACACCGTTTTTTAGCTCAATTTCCATATCCAAAAGCCGTTTAGAGGCGGCTTCTTCTATTCGAGATACGGGAACGCCGCACATTTCCGAGATTACCTCGCGGATATCCGCCTCGCCAACCTTGTTAAAGCCCTTTCCCGCGCATCTTTCCCAATCGGCGCGGGCGGAATTCAGCGCCAGCCTCAATTCTTTTGCCTTATCGCGCAAATCCTGCGCCTGCCCGAATTGGGCGGAATTCATCATTTCTTTTGTTTCAGCGTCAAGATTAAAAATATGCCTCTCTATACGTGAAATTTCAGCGGGGCACGGCGCGGCGCGGAGTTTTTTTAACGCTCCGGCTTCATCCAGCGCGTCTATTGCCTTATCCGGCATCGCCCGCCCGTTGATATAACGGGCGGAAAGTTGGGCGGCGGCGCGTATGGCTTCTTCGGAATATACAACGTTATGGTATTCCTCGTAATGCGGCGCCAAACCCGATAAAATAGATACCGTCGTGGGAATATCCGGCTCTTCTACAATGATCATTTGAAAACGCCGTTCCAACGCGCCGTCTTTTTCGATGTATTTGCGGTATTCGGAAAGAGTTGTAGCCCCTATACATTGAAATTTGCCCCGGGACAACGCCGGTTTTAACATATTCCCCGCGTCAAGCGTGCCGGCGGCGCTTCCGGCCCCGATAATCGTATGCATCTCGTCAATAAAAAGCACAACGTCGGGGTCCTGCTCGGCTTCTTTTATGATTTGCTTCATCCGCTCTTCGAATTCTCCGCGGTACTTTGTACCGGCAACCACAGCGCCCATGTCAAGCGAAAGCACACGTTTTCTTGAAAGGGAAACCGGAGCGTCCGGCCCTATAAGATATTGAGCCAATCCTTCCACTATCGCGCTCTTACCCGTGCCGGGTTCTCCGGCCAGCACAGGATTATTCTTTGTGCGGCGGGACAGAATACGAGCTATCCGCGCGATTTCTTTTTCGCGGCCTATGACCGGATCAAGCCTGTCGTCCAAAGCAAGGGCGCTTAGGCTGCGTGTAAACTGCTCAAGGGCGGAAGCGGTGGAATTACCGCGCGGACGAGCGCCTCGTCCCATAAAAGATTGAAGCTCGCCTATTATAAAAGGCGGATAAGCGCCGGAAGCCGCCGTTTTTTCTACATTTCCCCGATTAAAGTTGGTCTGGATGACTAAACGCAGTACGCCAACATCCGAATTCCTCGCTGCGAATAAAGAATGTACGCAGGAACTGGTTTCGTAGAACGCGGCCAGCAGAATATGTTCCGTGCCTATGCTGCCGCTGTTAAGCCGCACGCTCTCTTCCGCGGCGTTTTGCAGCAAGAGTTTAGTACGTTTGGAAGGAAGCGCATTGGCGTTTGTGAATACACCGTATTTGATAGGATTTTTATCCTCGAATAAAACTATACCTTCCAGCGTTTTTTTAAATTGCGCCGTATCAATTTGAAGAAATTCAAGCGCCTTAAAAGCAGTACTTTCGTTGTCGCGCAGAATAGCCAGCAGGATATGCTCCGGTTCAAGCTGTTCTGAAAAATACCGCCTCGCTTCTTTTTGCGCGTCAACAGCTAAAATACGCTGGGCACGCATCGTCAACCCTCTAAACATAATGTTAGTATACAAATCTGAATGTATAAAAGAAAGACCCACCAGCGGGTTTTCATGCCAGCCTGTGTCAAAAGTCATTGTCGCTTCCATATATAGCGTTACTCTCTTTATTATACGGTTTAATAACGCTATATATAGCGGTGTCATTTCGATTTTTTGAGTTTTGACACAGCCTAATGCGCTACGCGCTAACATACCGGAAGCAGTCTTTGCTCCGTGCCGTCGGGTCCGAAAATGGCGATTGGCATACGCGCCCGCCAGTCTGCCAGCGGGTTTACATGCGCTACGCGCTAACATACCGGAAGCAGTCTTTGCCCCGTGCCGTCGGGTCCGAAAACGGCGGTTGGCATACGCGGCTGGTATGCAGTGTTTGCTTTGATATTTGGTTTTTGGGGCATCCCCGCTGCGCGGGGTCGGGCTTTCCGCTCCAATTCCTCGACCCCCTGCGAGGGTCTGCGGGATTTCCACTTCAATCCCTTGCCCGCCCGCGACAACCGCATGAGCTTGTTCCAAAACTAATCGACTATGCGCTGAAGCGCATGGTGCGCAAACTTTGTTTGCGATGGAACAAGCTCTTAGAAAAATCGGTCTAAAGCCCGCTTTTTCCACAAAATTCAAAGAAGCTGTTCCAAAAACTGAAGTTTTGGAACAGCTTCGCATCTTTATTGTTAACTGTTCCCACTATCCACTGGTAACGGGTGGGGGTAGCACAAAACAGTGCGGTGCACTGGAGGGAGGCTTTCATTTCCATAGAAAGTCCCTCCTGCCATGCCAACAGCTTTCGCTGTTGGAGTCACTCATGCCTGATGTTTTGCCGCCTGATTTACCCTATAAAGAAGGACAAGACCGCAAAAACAAAAACCTTTGTAGCGCGGCCTGTAAGCGGCATGTAACAGTAAGTTTTTTGGGCCTACGCCATGCTGCCACATACTCACACATGCTCACTAAGAGAGCATGCCGTTTTTGGGCGGGGGGAGCAGCGTCGAAAAAGTTCATCATATTCCGCAAAATTTTAACGGTTTGGGATTGATGCGCTTCCCCTTTTTATTTGAACTGTTAATTGCAAGAATGATATTGCATAAAAACTGATTTCACGGAAAATAGAGTGAAAAGGAGTGGGCATGACAGTACGTGAAGCCTTGTTAAAAATAGAAATAGCCGCGAAGGCTGCTCCGGCC
>JAISCO010000183.1 GCA_031265535.1 Spirochaetaceae bacterium
TTAACTTCGGCTCGATAAGCCGCAACCGCAAGATAAACGACGACGAGAATAACATACACGCCGAAGTTGACGCTTTTCTTGAAAACGGCACCCAGATGATGGCCGTTGAAGTTAAGGCGAAACTCCATAAGGCCGACGTGGACGGCCATATCAGGCGCATAGAAAAGATACGCGCCTACGCCGACCTGCACGGCGACAAACGCGACCTTTTCGGGTCACTGGCCGCCACTGTGGTAACCGAAAAAGAACGGGATTACGCGCTGGAAAAAGGTTTTTTTGTCATAGAGCCTTCCGGTGAAGACGTTAAGGTGACCGAACCTGCCGCCAACACCAGAGTTTGGCAGGCGAAAGAGGGGGGCGAAAGAGGGGTAAGAAGGAAGAGGTAAGAAGGAAGAAGAGAAGTAATTTTTTACTTTTTCCCTTTTCCCTTTTACTTGTTTTACTTTTTACTTGTTTTGTGGGGGTGAGTTTGTATGGACGAGAAAAGACAACCGGGAAGTCCTGAGCGTATACCTTGGCACCCGGCTTTTGCCCAGGCTATGCGCATGGAACTGGAGCAGTATAAAGACCTTCTTGAATTCCATGACGAATACCGGCTTACCTCGGAGCCTCTGGAAATAGATATGCTTATCATCAAAAAAGCGCCGGAGCTTACCATTGACAAAAACATTGCCCGGATATTCAAGAGCGTCAACCTGGTGGAGTACAAGAGCCCAGAGGATTATGTCTCTGTCTATGATTTTTACAAGACGCTGGGCTATGCCTGCCTTTACGCGGCTTTCAACCGGCATGACGTGCGGGAAATGACGGTTACCATTGTTGAGACCCGCCATCCCAAGGAGCTTTTTAGGTACATCCGCGAAGACGCAATGTGCGCCGTGGAAGAAGAAGCGTCCGGGATATACCGGATAACAGGTCACTGGATGCCGATACAGCTGATAGAAAGCAAAAAACTATCCCCGGACGAGAACCTGTGGTTGAAAGCGCTGGGCAGAGAATTGAACACGGAAACAGCGGGTAGTATATTGGAACTAAGCCGTAAAAAGAAGGGCCCTGAGATAGCGGCGTATCTGCACGCGGTACTGCTGGCGAACGCAAAAACGATACAGGAGGTATTGAAGATGAACAAAACAGAAGAAATAACGCTTGACGAAGTGCTGGAAGAAGCCGGACTAACTAAAAAATGGGAAGAGCGCGGCGAGGCTCGCGGAGAAGCCCGGGGCGAGGCTCGCGGGGAGAAGACCGCATGGGGAAAAGTCTTAACCCTGCTGAAACAGGGCTACACAGTGGATGAACTGGAACGGATGACCCCGAGTGGGATTTCGAGCAGTGAACAATTAACAATGAAGAATTAGGAATGAGCAATTGACAAATGGACAAGAGTGAAGAAATAACGCTTGACGAAGTGCTGGAAGAAGCCGGACTAACCAAAAAATGGGAGGAGCGCGGCGAGAAGACCGCGTGGGGAAAAGTCCTAACCCTGCTGGAACAGGGCTACACAGTGGATGAACTAAAACGGATGGCTCCGGGCAGGCAATGAGAGGGAAAAGGGAAGAGAGAGGTAAAAAGGAATAAGGAAGAGGTAAAGAAGGAAGAGGTAAGAAGGAAGAGGTAAGAGAAGATTTTTTACTTTTTATTTGTTTTCCTTTTTCCTTGTTTCCCTTTTACTTGAATTACTTTTTACTTTTTCCTTTTTACTTGAATAATAGGTTGTGTGGGAGTCTGAAACCGTTGGATCTGAGTTTGGAAATGATAGAATCAATGTCGGAAATGACGCCTTGCCGGTACGCCGCAATTAGGATACCGAGGGTTCCGGTTATGCTAAGACCAATGTCCATAGCAAATGAACGGGCTTGGGCGTCATCTAAAATTAAAAGCGGCTCTTTGGTTTCAAGCGCCAACGCAATGGCGCTTGATTCGCCGCTGTCAAGGGTTCTTTGGATGAGTCGTACCTTTTCACGGTCCCGAACCGGAACAACTGTGATCCACGCGGGAAGCTCTTCACCGTATTCCGCCGCAATTTCGGGTGTAACAAGGATGCTTTGGCAGACATTGCACAAAATATCCAGCCGCCCAATGTTGGTTAAAGCGATGAGGCAGCTTGTGTCGGAAATGATTATTTTATCGAAAAAGGTTGGAGGCATTGTCGATGTCAGATTTTAATTCATCGGCAGTCTGGGAAAAGAGGGATACCCCATACTTGCCCAGCAGTTCAATAAATGTCCGTTTTGAAATACCCGCCAGTTCCGCGCAGTATCCCAGAGCGAGTTTTCGTTCTTCGTATAGCTTTGCGGCAAGCAGCATTTTTACATCAAATTCGGAAAGCGCGGCCTGTTTCGGCATTTTTAGGTTTATGTTCATATATCACTCCGTACCGGTAAGTGTAATATAAAACTTTTTGAAAAGGAAGAGATAAGAAGGATGAGGTAAGAAGGAAGAAGGAAGGAAGAAAGAGGAAAGAGAAGATTTTTTACTTTTTCCCTTTTACTTTTTACTTGAATTACTTTTCCCTTTTACTTTTTATTTGTTTCCCTTTTTACTTTATTTGTGGAGATGTGTCAAAATGAAAAAATTTACGGTTTGGATTTTACTGTGCGCTTTTATTTTAGCGGCTTGTTCCGATATTACGGGGGCGGCTTTTGACGCGGCGGAGGAGGCGGCGGGCGGTTCCGGCAATGACGGTCCGCCGCGTATTGTCAAAAGGGGGGACGGCAGCGCGCTGGACGAGTTTAATGTTATCTATAGGGACGGGGATCCGTACCGGCTGACTTTGAAGGTTGATGAGGAATGGGAGTCTATAGAATGGTACATTAACAATCCCAAAAAGCCGGCGAGTAAAACGAATACGCTGGAGCTTGACGCCCGCGGTTTAAGTGAGGCGGAGTACTACGTCATGTTTACCGGTTCGCTGGGCGGGCTTCTCTATTCAGAGATGGTTAATGTAGCGGTAAAGACTACTTTGACCGAGGATATAACATGGCTGGATACGGGAAAAAACTCTTCACAAACAGAATTTGACCTTAACGCGTGGGAGGGGGTAAGGGAATCGATAGAAAAATGGAAACTGCTGGCCGCCGAGACGCCCCGCGTGTACTTTGCCGTAAGAAAGCGTCCTTTTCAGACTATTACTGTGGCGGGAGAGCACAGCGATAAGGTAAAAATGGCGGATATTGGAGCGGTGGTGGACGGGTTAAAGACAACCGCGAATCTGGTCGTTTTTACCGTTGATACCGGCGATGTAGAGACGCTGTTCGGCGGCGGGGAACGGCATTTTACCTTGATGGTTTCGGACGAAAATAAGGGCAGCGAGGGCAACAAGATGGTTCAGGTAACCCTGGAACTGCGCCCCTACCTGACCGGCGCGGCGATTTTTGCGGTAAAAGACGGGGCGCTGGAAAGGATTACCGCTAAAAATGTCGAGACTTACGCAAACAGTTTGTACAAAACGCACTTAAACACCGGCTTCCCGTCGTGGGGCATAAAAATTGACGATGTTGCAGGGCTTGCCGGCGCGTTCAAATGGCTTGATTCTTACGCCGCCGGCGGGACGGACGCCGATAATTTGAAGGAATACCTTGTCCGTGTGGAAAAAAACGAGACGCTGTATAGAACCGCGCTGACCGGTAGTATCCCTAAAATCAGTGGCATGAATGTAAAAAATATAAAGATACGGCTGCGGGGTTACGGGTCGGAACGGAGGATCAAACATGATCCAACACAACCGGCATCCAGCGAAAACGCATATTGGAAAGGCAACAGCGAAGATGGCTCCTATATACACAATTACTCTTTTATCAGTATAGGGGTATTTCAAGAGCTGCAACAGGCGAAGAACAATACCTGTAACATAACCCTGCAACTGGAAGATAATATCACGATAGACGGCGAAGGCTTGGCCGCGGGCAATAGCAGCCCCGGCTGGTTTAATGTCGTGTACGCGGGCAATGGTTGTACTTTTGTGATGAAAACAGGCTCAAAGCTGACCGGCGCCAACGGAATACACCCGGTATATATAGACTTTGACACCGGCAAGTTTGAAATGGACGGCGGGGAAATATCCAACTGTAAAAATAACCCGTACGCGGTATATATCGCCGACATAAACAGCAAAAGAAGTCAGAATACATTTATCTATCGCGGCGGCACATTTTTTAACAATGATTCCAGCATTATCTATGTCGGCGGAAACTCAACACCGATGAGGTTTTGCATCGATAGTTTATTTCAACCAACAAATTAAGAAGGAAAAGGAACAATTAACAATTAACAATGAGGAATTAAAAATTAACAATAACAAATGGCAGTTGGTAAGCTGTCAAATTTCATTGTTACCCGCTAGTAGGCAGTCAAGAATCAAACTGTGGTTAGCAGTCTCAAGACGGTGAAGAAAAATATTTTACCTCAAAGTCGAAAAAGTCGAAGAAGGAAAAAGAAAGAGGGGACTCTCAAAAACTTATTCGACTTCTTTGACTTCGCGGTTCATAAAATTCTTCATGTATCGAAGCTGTTCCAAAACTGAAGTTTTGGAACAAGCTCATCCACTGTTACAATCGTGTACGAATACTAGCTGTTTTTCAATGCGCTGTCAAATGCGGAAGCGGAGGGGGAAAAGTTGATTTTTTTGACATTGCGCAGACTTTCCGCCGCTCCGGTTTCCCTGTCCATGCCGGAATCTTCCCACTCGACCGAGAGCGGCCCGGCATAAGATGCCGCGTTCAATTCGCGGATAATGCCGTCAAAATCAACGCATCCGTGACCCACAGAAACAAAGTCCCATGCCCGCCGCGTATCGCCAAACGGCAAAAACGAGCCTAAAATACCGGAACGGCCGTCGTTTTTATGCATTTTTACATCTTTCATGTGAACATGATAAATCTTTTTCGCAAAATAACGCGCAAACACAACTTCGTTGACACCCTGCCAAACAAGATGGCTCGGATCATAGTTGAGCCCCAGCGCCGGACGGTAATCAAAGCGTTTCAAAAAGCGCTCAGTGGTATAGAAATCAAACGCTATTTCGGACGGGTGCACCTCAAACGCGAATTTTACGCCGCACTCGTCAAACACGTCAAAGATGGGCGACCACAAAGTATATATCAGATCGAAACCGTCATCAATCATGCGCGGGGAAGTTTGCGGGTACGAGTACCAGCGCGCCCATATCGGCGAACCGGTAAAGCCGTTCACCACATTTACGCCGAACTTTTTTGCGGCGCGGGCGGTATCTTTCATTTCCGCTATCGCCCACGCGCGTATCTCGGCAGGCTTTCCCGCAAGATGGGCAGGCGCAAAATTGTCAAGCCGCTCGTCCCACAGGTCGCCCACGCACTGACCGGTAAGATGGGCGCTTATAGCGCGGCACTGTAGCCCGTGTTTTTGCAGCGTTTCTTTTACAAACGGAATATAGTCATCGTCAGAGAGGGCTTTTTGGACGTTAAAATGAGCGTGCGTTGCCAGTTCCAGCCCGTCATAACCCACGCGTGCCGCAAACGCGCATAAATCATCCAGTTTCATATCGCCAAATTGCCCCGACGCAATCGTTATTATCCTTTCCATTTTCTCTTTTCCTCCTGCAAACTACTCATTCCTTTTTACTTTTTCCCTTTTCCTTTTCTAATTGCTCATTAAACCGCAGCCGGCTTTCCCGACCCGGCGGACTCGTACAGAGCGT
>JAISCO010000232.1 GCA_031265535.1 Spirochaetaceae bacterium
ACTTGACCCACAGAAATTTTTAACCGCTAAGTCGAAGAAGTCGAAAAAGTTTTCATTCAAATTGCTCAAAACTTGAGCCGTTTTAGCCATTCTTTGTTGACAATTTAGCGCCTCCGGCCATTTTTTCCTTCCTTCTTTACTTTTTCGACTTTGCGGTAAATCTTCTTTGGCAGCGATTAAATTATAGACAAGGTGTGGCGGATTTCTAATTCCAGTGTATGCCGAGCAGCGTAAGGTCGTCGTACTGTTCGTCTTCGAACATACCCAAATAATACACATACATGGGGTTTCCCGGATAATTTTTAACCTTGCAGTAAGTGCGGTATTCAAGAAAATAGTCGCGCAGGAATGAATTTATCTTGCCGTCAACAAGAACACGGTCATCGTCACCTGCATCCGTTTTTTTATACATGCGAAAAATTTTTTCGATTGACACCATCGCCATTATCACTTCCTCAATTGTTCCCATGCAGGCTGTAAAATCAAAATGATACTCCCGCTCGCCCTGCGGATTGTGATATTTGTACAGTGTGTATATTTGATTGTTCATAACGGCATTTATTATAGCCTCGACGCGGTCGGCGCCAAGTTCTTCGCCGTTCTGACCTACGGTATGACTGCCGTGCGGAGAATCCTGCGGCAAGCCGTTATAATCACAAATAATTTCGTTAAAATTAGCATCGCGGAATAAGCGTTTAGCTTCCTCAATACCGTCGGTGTAGAGCAGCAGCATATCACCGTGGTCGATGCTAAGGGTCTGTACACGGTAAGCGTTTGAGGCTTCCAGCATAGAGTTCGGCAGCACGCCCGCCGCCGGGGACTGGAGCAGGGTTATGGTTTTTAGCCGTCTTGCGGAATTGTCGTACCAGTGAATCACATTGTCGCCGGCATTGCAGAAGTGGACAACGCCTTTTTCGGAGTCAAAGAGGCACAGGGTAAAGGCGGCAAAGCGCTCCTTAAAGTCCAGTGTTTCAATAAAGTCGTTGATGAGGTATACCAGCGTTTCAATGCGCAAACCGTCTTTATCCGGCTTCCATGTTTTGAAGTAATTGCGGAACATGGTGGCAATCTGTGCCATGATCAGCGCAGCCGGAACGCCTTTTCCCGCAATATCGCATTTTATAATCGCAAAATAACGTCCATCAATATCCTGATAGTCAAAATAATCGCCTGAAACACCCTTTGCCCCCTCATAATAACCAAAAAATCTGGTGTTTTTGCTTGACCGGGAACCGTAAGTAAGTTTATTTCCATCCCTGTCTGTCTCCAGCGGGATAAATTTCTTTTGAATCTCCTTGCCGATAGATAAATCTTCCGCCGCTTTTGCCGCTTTTACGAGTCCGCGCGTCATATCATTGATAGTTTCAGCAAGGGTTTCCAATTCATCGTTAGTTTTTAACGTGATTTCGACGCCTTCAAGGTCCGCTTTGTCCTCAGTATCGCGTATCTGTTCGACGTACTGTACAAGGCGGCGTATTGGCCGGATTATTAGCGTAGATAGAACTATCGCACCTATGCTGCCAATAAGTAAAGCGGCGAACGCAACATACAGAATGGTTGTAAGAATAACGCGTTCTCCGGCCAGCATTGATTTTAGTATAGTTTCATTCGATATTTCGAGCCGGACTACGCCGCGTACATAAATATCGCTTGAACCTTGCCGGAAAAGAACCGGTTTATATAATAGGTAATTTTGACTTTGCGAAATATCAATTTTGTAGATGTCAAATTTAGGGTACGAATTAACATCGCTGCCGATTCTGTCCAGGATCAGTGTTATCCTGTTTTCAAGGTCGCGGGTTGTGGTCTGAATATCTTCAAGCCGCCGGCGGCTTTCCGCGTCATTCAAAAGTAATAGTTCCGTACTTTCGCGGTTAAACTGGGCAATACTCGCGGTCATATCGCCGACAGCTTTTCGCGCCTCGGCGTTCAAATAATAGTTCAGCAGGGACAGCGCCGGAGTAATACCGTCTGTAATACGTGAAACACCAAGTTTCAGCACATCCGTATTGATTTTAAGCAAAATATTGGGATCGTTGCTTGCCAAAACATAATCATTGTGTAGCGTGTCGCTTGAACCAAAACCGGTAATGGTAACATAACGCGCCTCCGGAACAGAAGCGATTTGAGATGGCAAATATCCTAGTTCCAGCATACTGTCCCACGGCAGGAATACGCGCGAGCTTAGGGCCAGCGATTCAAGAAGTACGGAAGAACGATCCCACATTCCGCGCATAAGGGTTTCTTTTTGTGCGCGGCTCATAGACATAAACAGCGGGATTGAAAACATGACAACTATCAGCATCACAAGCGCGAGTATAATCAGCGCGAATTTGAGCCTGAGCCCAAAAACATATTTCTTTACAAGCATCGCTTGCCGCTTTTTTTCCACCGGCATTAAATCCTCATTCAGTAAGGCGAGTATTTCAACTTGTATTGCCTTGTTTTCAAGCAGTATAACACCAATTCCGCGCAATGTAAGCGCCGTTAAAATGACGCCAAAAATCAGCGTCAGACCGGTTATGACTGTCGTAATATCAAAAATAAATTTTTCCCCAAACTGAACTATCCAAAAATTTTCCCACAAATTGTTAAAGTCGCCGAATTTTACGGTAAAGGTCTTTGCTATACTGATAGCTTTGGGCAAAACGGCGTCTCCACGCAGAGGGTGCCGTACTACGACATCGTAGATGCCTTCCGGCAGAAACTCAACATTAGGGACTATGATTTTTCTGTCGCCGCTTACTGTATAATCTCCATTTTCTAAGCTAAGAGCGCGTACTATCTGCCCGTCTTTGCGGAAGAATATGCCGTTGACCACGCCGCCTTCCAAAAATCCCCATCCAATTATCTCCATAGATAAATTGCCTTGAATGTCTTGGCGGTAATCAATCAGGCTTATGAATGTATGCTGGGCATAATGGCCTAAGCCTTTTATGCCGGACGAATCGTATGGCGCTTTCCGATTTATCCGCGCCCTGTAGCCGGCTGTACGCATAGCTTCCGTAAAATTGCCGGCACTAAATTGTTCCGGGTTGTCCCAATAGATTTTGTCCGCGCAAAAAAGTTTCGGCGTAAAAGCGAGAGAAAAAATCGTTAAAAAAAGCAAAAATAGTCTTAAAAACACAGACGCATCCGGCAAATCTTCATAAAAAATTATATTGCCGATAAGCCTGTAGCGCTACCCGCCCGCCAGCGGGTTCTCATGCGCTCCGCGCCGGCATACCCAAAGCACCCACCAGTGGGTTTTCATGCGCTCCGCGCCGGCATACCCAAAGCAGCCTTTACTCCGCGCCGTCGAGGCCGATAACGGCGATTGGCATACGCGGCAGTGGGCCCGCCAGCGGGTTTATATGCGCTCCGCGCTAATACCTTCTCACCCTCGTTGGGGCGAGACACGGCTTTCACTTCGATAGCGGCCTGCCGGCGAGTCTTCAACGCATAGAGTTTTGCCTTGCCTCGATTCATCGCACAACGTTTTACCACTTGTTTTATTTGCAGTGAGGTTTAATACCCAGCCGCCTCTATTGAGGCCATTCATTGCCGGCTATTTTCCCACCTGTCATCGTAAACTCGCCATCGCCGTCAGGATTATGTCTCCCGCGCCGCCCGTATCAAATTGATGGCGCGTTCCACGATAAAAGCGGAACTCGGCTGGAAATGGCTTAGTTTTGAGTTTGCGTTTCTGCTGATACTTGGCTGATTATGAGCTTTACGGTCTATTAGGTAGGAAATCTTGAATTGTAGGTCAAGTGTAGACTCCAGCCCTGCGGTCTTACGGCACTCCCATCAGCGGGGTAAAACGCTCATTCCTTTTTACTTTTTCCCTTTTCCTTTTTACCTAATTGCTAACTCCTCATTCCTCATTCCTCATTGTTAATTGCTCCTTTTTCCCCTTTCCTTTTTACTTTTTACTTGATAGCGCGGGGCACCGTATCGTTTCTGCCGGTTCCAAAAATTAGAAGCTCCGGGTGGTACTCGAAGTGCATTGTGTCGTAGCGGGACCACCTGCCGCCCCAGATAAAGCCCTGTTCCTCGAAGGCGCGGATCACGGCGGTGGGCGGTTTTTGCAGTTTTTCGGCGGGAACGGTACGCCAGTCGATCCCCTTGGCGGATGTCCATTGCCAGTAGGTTTCCATGCCTGCCTGCGCCTTCATCAACAGATCCACCGCCGCGCCGTATGAGTGAAAGCTGCGGCTTTCGCTGCCCGCGATGTTTCGCCAGTTCCAACCGGTAATGCTCTCCAGCTTGTCGAGCCATAGCGGTATCTCCGTATCGGTTTTTGCCAATTCCTGAATCCGCGCGTCCACACGGCCAAGCGGCGCGGCAATGTTTTGATGGATTTGCACCCGCCGTCCCAGAAAATCAATCCATTGCTGGTGAGAGAACGCCTCCGTTCTGCTGCCGGCCTGCCAAAGGGTATCAAAAAACGGAGAGCGGACGGCGTTTGAGTTTGCAAAAGGGCGATACGCCCGGTAGGAATCGAGGGAAGCTCTTCGGGAAATAACGCGGTTTGCCGTACTTTGCCAGGGGCTTGTCTCATTCGGACTATCGGGAGTTTCCATGTAGTACCGGTACAAAAACTGGGGGCGAAAATCCTCCGGCCGGATAGCGTCATCCTGTGGAAGAAACCGGCCTTGGGCGTAGTACCAGCGTACCCCGTCCATTTCCAGCGTCCAGTCCCCGTCCTGAAAGACCGGCGGTCCAAGCCGTTCGCCGTAAGCCTCGGCAAACAAGTTCACCATATCTTCCGCCTGATCTCCGCCGGCAGCGCGGCGCAGTCCCAGTTCCGCAAGCGCGGCCTCCGCCCAGGTTCCGGCTATCTCCTCAGCGTCCCGCGCCTTTACCCGCCTGGTAAACAGAAGACCGCCGCCGGAAAGAAAGCGCACCCCTTGTATAAGGCTCTCAAACTCTCCGTTCAAATCTTCCGCCGTATCCGCGTCCACATACTCGCGGCTGGTCCAAAAGGGTATAAGCTTGCCGTCCATAAAGTCAATTTGGGCAAGGAAATCCGCAAGCGGCGCGGCTATGCGTCCCTCGACGAGGGACGCGCCCACAAAAAATGTGTCGTAGTCGATAGGGTCGGGCAATGGCAGCGGTTTTTTGATGTTTATCTCAAACAGCCTGCCTCCGGTTTTTTGTGCTATAGCCCGCGCCGCCCGGCGGGTGGCGGCATCTTCCGCAAAATAGATGACCAGATTAGGCCCCGCCCGTTCATCGGGAATTGCCATGTCGTCTTTCCGCAGCACTGCACAGCCTACGATACTGAATATCAGGGTTAAAAGAGAACAAAACCGGAGTATTTTCAACATTTATTCCTTAGGTCTATATCTAAAAAGCGTTTCCCCGCCGGAGGTTACACTACAGCGGGAATCACAGAGGGGATTGAGTGTTTCAACAACGCGAGGGGGATGGATTTATATTATATAATTACCGTTTTGATTATGGATAATCCACAGAATTTGTTCCCTGATGCTTATATATTCTTTAGAAAAGCGGGTTTTGTCGGTGCCGTCGCCCGAAATATGGTAAGTAAATTCGGTTTTAAATTCACGAACTATCCTGCCGGGCCTGGGGGACATAACCATAACTCTGGTAGCAAGGGACAAGGCTTCGTCTACATCATGGGTAATTAAAAAAAAAGTTCCGTGGTTTGCGGACCAGATTATCCTGGTTAGCTGATGCATATTCTCCCTGGTCAGCGCATCCAACGCGCCAAAAGGCTCGTCCATAAGAATTATCCTGGGGTCATTCACCAATACTCTGGCAAGGCAGGCTCTCTGGCGCATCCCACCCGAAAGTTCATAGGATTTATGATATTTAAAATCTCGCAGCCCAACCTGTTCCAGATATTTGTCCGATAAGGCTTCCCGTTCTTTTCTGCTGAATTTTCTCATTTTAAGGCCAAATTCAACATTTTCCCGCACATTTAGCCAGGGATACAAAGTTGGGGATTGAAAAACAAAACCCCGGTTCCAGTCCGGCCCGCGTATGATTAACCCGTCAACCATGGCTCTGCCCGCGGACGGCTTGATAAAACCGGCTATAATATTAAGAAGCGTTGTTTTACCGCAGCCGGAGGGACCCAAGAGGCAGATAAATTCCCCCTGTTGGATTTCAAAGTTAATATCTGAAAGTACTTGGGTGGAACAGTTCCCGGTATTATACGTCATACATATATCCGAGAGGGATACAATCGCTCCGTTCTTTGCCGGTAAGAGATCCGGTCCGTCCTGAATCATATACGCGTCCTTGTTTGGTATTCGCCTAAAGATCAACCTGCCGCGCCGCAGACCTGCGGGTCTGCGGCGTGGAAAAGTCATTTCAGAGACAACTCGATATACCGGGGATTAACTGCTTTCTGAAAAACCGTAAGCTCCGGCGCTTCTTTGATTGACTGCTGTTTTACCAGAAAATCGGCGGTTTTCTTCAGAGCATCCGCAATGGCTCCCGGATTGCCGCTGGTTCCCAAATACTGAGGGGATAGCTGCTCACGGGCGCTGAGCCATACGTTGCCGAGTATCTGGTTTCTGCTCTCTTCATTGCTGATGTCAAAATAGTCCGCCAGAATGGAGACGGCTTCATCAAGGTTCTCCTCATAGATAGTTTGGGCACGGGAAAGAATCCTGATGTATTCCGCCACCAGTTCCGGGTACGCATCCCCGAATTCTTTTCTCACCACCTCAACATCTGCGGTAACCGCTCCCTCCTTTGCCAGATCCTCACTGGTGATAAGAAGCCTGCCGTCTGTCAGGAGTTTGGTTAGGGTAGGCTCCCACACATAAGCGGCATTTATATCTCCGCGCTGCCATGCGGCATAGATATCGGCGGGCTGCATATCCAGGATACTTACCGCTCCTGTGTCCACTCCGTTTAACTCAAAGGCGCTCAAAAGGCTGTAATGCGCGGTAGACCCAAACGGTACTCCGATCTTTTTTCCCGTGAGATCTTTTACCGAGTTGACGGCGGAATTATTTTTCACCGCCAGGGCTTCGGATTTTCCCAGTATACCGTGGATCCAAATAAGTTCAACGCCAAGATTGTTGGAAATCGCCGTAACCGCGGGAGTAGTTCCCACAAGACCAAGGTCTATACTCCCCGAAGCCAGGGCGCTTACTACCGAAGCTCCGGACTCAAATTCCCTTAGCTTAACGGTTATCCCCATCGCGGAAAAAAAATTTTTTGCCTTTGCGATATTTTCGTCATTGGGTATCTGTTGAGTTCCAATATTGACCGAATCGGGCAAATTCGTTACGGCGCTTTTATTTTCCGGAACCGTATCCCGCCGTCTAGAACATCCTGAAAAAATTCCCGCGATGATAAACGCAACTAACACTAATGCCGGCACATTTTTCTTTTTCATGTAAAACTCCTTACAATTCTGATATTACCACCACTATAAAAATGGAGGCGGCAGTTTAACATTACGAAAATAATTCTTTACAGGATAAAAAATTATCAATCAAAGCTGTTCCAAAACTAATCGAGTTTTGGAACCGGCTCAATCTAAAATATTAAATTGCCGCATTCACTCTTTTCCTTTCCAAAAAACAATTCTGGATTCCACAATCCGGATCAGTTGATCCAGTGCGATACCGGTAAACCCCATGATGAATATGCCCATAAAGATAATATCGCTCCGCAGGTAGCGGCTCGCGTCCAGAACGAGCCAGCCTATGCCCGAGACGGCGGCGACCATTTCCGCCGCTACCAAGGTTGTATAGGCTACCCCGATGGCGGTACGGACGCCGATGAAGATCCCTGGAAGGCAGGCGGGAAGGCTGACATAGAAAAACACCTGCCATTTGGAAGCGCCCAGCGTCAAAGCGCTGTTGACATAATCAATTTTCACCATTCGCATGGCGGATACGCAGGCAACGTATATCGGGGCAAAGGCGGCCAAAAACAGGAGCATTATTTTGGAAGAGTCTTCGATTCCCATCCAGAGGATAATTAAGGTGTAGTATGCCAGCGGCGGAAGAGGCCGGTAAAATTCGACGATTGGCTCAAAAACAGCGCGAATTTTGGTGTTGTAACCGCCGGCAAGCCCAAGCGGTACACCCAGAAACACGGCCAGAAAAAACGCGCAGAGCAGGCGTCCCAGACTGACCGACAGATGCCTCCACAGGGATATCCCCTTGTAGTTATCACGGAGTATAGAAAAAAACGCCGATACCACGCTTTTGGGGGACGGGACCATAGTGGAAGATACGAGGTTCCATCTCGTTGCCCCATACCATATCAACATGATGCCTAGAACTACCGAAACGGTGATAGCTTTGGTTTTTATCATAATTCTTATTATTCCTATAAAAATACTATTATATAATACATTACTATATGCCGGGATCAGTGTCAAGCGGGAATATCATAAAATCAGCAGTTTTGCTTAAAGTAAAAATGAGCAATGAAGAATTAACAATTAGCAATTAACAGTGGGGAATGAGCAGTGACACAACTAAAAGTAAAACTGCTGCGCCTCAATGCGCCTGAATGCGTTCACTTGACAAAAATGTTAAACCTATTTATCCTATATATAAAGTAGGAAATGAAGGATGAGGATTTTGTATACTATCAGACAGGGAAGCATAGGGGATGTGGAATTGGCCGTCGCCTTCCGCTGGTTAATGTTCGGCGGCTCAGGAAAGGAAGAAGCTGTCGAACATATCCGCCGCGAGGTAACCGAAAGGTACAGGACGGAATATCAAAATGACGGCATTATTCACTTTTTTGCGATAAACACGGAAAACGAACCTGTCGCCTCCGCAGGCGCCATTATTAAGTCGGACTTCCCATACTGTTTTTTCAAACCCGGCTACTACGGCTGGATCATAGACGTGTACACCAGGCCGGAATACCGCGGAAACGGTATAGCCCGGGCGCTCATAGATAAAACCCACCAATGGCTTAAAGCAAAGGGAGCGATTGAAGCCCGCCTTATCGCGGTAGGAAAGAAACCGCAGGAACTGTATGAAAAAATCGGTTACCGTGCTACCTGGGAAATGAGTTTTAATCTGTGCCCCGGTAAACGCACTTACAACGATTTAATCAGTCAGGAAAGCAAAGAAAAATGGGGAGGGGCATGAGTCGTGGCATCGGTTCAGCGTAACAGAGAGCGGGAACTATCCCTCTCCGAAGTGATTCGGAAATATCCCCATGTTTCTCCCTTTGTGATAATCAAGGCTGATGTACAACGCAGGGGCGTTAGCTTTTCCAGAGCCGCCCTCGACCGGGTGGATTTAGCCGTTCATCAGGTTGAATACAGGGGATTTTCACGGGAGACAACGGGGGCGATTCCAGTTTCCCTGATGATGCGCGACGGAACATCAATTCTTACCGGATTTACGGTAAATAACGGTAATCGTATTCCCTATATTGTGGATATTGCGGATGACAGAATCGTGCTGACCGATCAGGGGTCTGTGATTGAAGAAGTTGATTATTGGGAAAAGCCCGACTATTACAGCAAAGAAACGAGTAATCATATACCTATGTGGCAAATCGCCATGGCCCGCCCCCAGCGTATAGACCTCTACCCTTTTCAATACTGTGAATTCTGGGACACGCCCGGACAAGGCTGCAAATACTGTTCCATCGCCGTTACCTACAAGAAAGCGCAAAAGTCGAAGTATATCGGCCTTACGGACATCGCTGAAACGGTGAGGGAAGCGCTCAAACAACCGGGGCGGTATATGAGCGTCTTTTTAACCGGCGGTTCAATACTCTCCGGCAAGGAAATGCTTGATGACGAGGTTAATTTGTATATCAGCGTACTCAGGGAGATAGGCAAAAATTTCAGGACGCCTAAATTTCCCAGCCAATTAATAGCGACAGCCTTTACCAAAAAACAACTTAAACGGCTCTTTGAAAACACCGGCCTTAGTTCCTATACAGCGGACATTGAGGTATTAAACAAGGAAAAGTTTGAGTGGATATGTCCGGGCAAGGCAGCGAAAATAGGTTATGATGAATGGAAGAACCGGCTCTACCACGCGGTGGATATTTTCGGGGCAGGCAATGTCAATACCGGTATTGTGGGCGGCGTTGAAATGGCGAAGCCAAATGGTTTTACCGGTGAAGATGAGGCTCTGGAAGCAGTACTGTCCGAAGCGGAAGAATTGGCAAAACATGGGGTATCCGTCGTACAATGCGTGTGGACAGTGGCGGAGGGGTCTGTCTTTTTTAATCAGAAAACACCTTCTTTGGATTATTATGTACGCCTGTCTTACGGACTTGATCAACTGCGGAGAAAATATCGTATCAATGCGGATATGGATAATTACCGGCGCTGCGGCAATCATCCCGATACGGATCTGTCAAGAATATAGGAATGATAAAATAATGCCGGCGGAACTTAATGAAGCTATAAAATCATTATTACGGGATATTGGTACGGTGAAAGTCCTGGCAAGCGTAAACAGTGACGGGAGGCCTCATGTAAGCTTCAAAGATTCGATACGCCTTAACGATACGGGTAATTTGGAATACGATGAATTTATAGAGTCTTCCCAAACCAACAAAAACCTTGTTTTTAGCATCTGGTTTCATAAGCAGGTGGCGATCACTATTTTGGCTCCCGATAAAACCTGTTACCAAATAAAGGGGACGCCGGTCAAGGCGATTATTTACGGCAAAAAATTTGAAGAGCGCTATAAACAACTCAAAAAAGAACGAGGCATTGATCTGTCAACCATCTGGATAATAGAACCCGAAGAAGTAATTGAGGAGACTCTCGCCGTACGAAAAACTCTGGAGGAAGCAGGCCATCCGCTCTTGCGGCACCTTGACACCCTGTTGTTTTAGGCGGCGGGCCAATCCTTAAAAATCCAGTTCATTGCCGGCAAGATATTGAAAATGAGTGGGGGGCAGCGGAAAAGCGTTTTTGTGAATACAAAAACCTTTGGAGCGCAGGGGGAGCCGCGACAAAGGCTCTATCATAGACCTCAAAATTTTTGCCGTGTCGGTACAAATGCGCTTCCCCTCTCCTTCTTCCTTTACCTTTTACTTTTTCTTTCTTACATCAAAAATTCAACTCGTTGGCGGACAGTTTGTTTTTTATTAACGCCAGCCTTGAATCTATAGTCCCTTTAGGAACGCCAAGTAATTTTGCCAAATCGCTGTTTGTCGCTTCAATACGCGTGGATTTAAGCCGTTTACGCATATTCTCCAAACGCCGCCTTCCCCTCTCAAGCCGCTGTAAAATCAGACCGTATACATGGGGATTTTCAATTTTGTTAGCAAGCTGCCTTTCGTAATTAAGACAGCGGTAATACAAACAATGCGCCGCGGAAATAAGTTTTTGCATCTTTTCAATTTTTTTCATTTGCAAAGCATGCAGCGTGTCTATCATTTTACCCAAAATTTCAGGCGCCATGTCCAGCGCCTCGGCGGCTTTATGAACCAACTCATCGGATACATAGTAATAGGACTTCAACAATACAAGCAAAACATATTTGGGAGCCTTTACCTTATACTTGCCGGGCATTGCTTCTACATCATAAGCCATTTCAGAATCGCAGCTTGTCAAATCAGAGCTGCTGGCATTCCAGCAGGCGGTTTCCGCGGCGGCGTGTCTTTTACTACGCTCCTTGTAACTGCGATACGAGAACCTAAGCGTCGAGGCGACATAGGCGTCAAACGAAGAACAAGTCTGCTCGTAACGTTTTATTAGCCCTTGCATACGCGGATAAAACCAGCATAAAAAATCAATACGTTCACTCCGATGCTTAAAATACAATCCGTACTCATCATTGCAGCTTTCCAAAACATATTCAAAAATACGCGCTTCAAGCTCATGTACGGTCAAATATCCACTTGCATACCGCTCATATAAAAGCGATAATGGATTTTCTGCGCCCATATTTCCTCCAAAAGGGTAGATTTAAGAATATTTTCGCATACCTATAACGAAAAACCTAATTTAGCGTTAAATTTATGGGCGCTTTTCAGACATTTGTCATAAATGGCAGTTAAGAAATGGTGTTTTTCATGTTTGGCGCGCCGGTTGGCGCGGTATCTTGTAAGCGTTGGGCTCAACTTCGTTGAGCTTGGGAGTTTGCGCGATGAATCGCGGCGGAGCAAAACTCTATGGGATGGGAGGTTCTATCGGATAAGGAAATTTATCATCTGTGGAGGTTTGCTACGCAAACCCGGTTATCATTTTTTGTGAACGCCGCCGGCATATTCCGCCGGCAAGTCAGGAAATATAACCGTACATATTCCATACATTGATGGTGTCATTATCCACCACCATAAAGGTATAGGCTGCCGCTCCCTCAATATCAAGCCATGTTACCATCATATCTTCGTAATAATCCTGTCCATTTTTCTTTTAGGTTTGAAAATTAATTGTCATGTAGAATTTATATGCCGCCGCCGGTATTCCAAAGGGCTTTCCCCTTTAGCGGCCTTAAAGACCGCCGCAAACTTGCTGGCATTCTCGTATCCCATCATAAGCGCAATATCCAAAATTTGATGTTTGCCCTTTTCTAAATATTCCGCTGCCTTATTCATGCGCCTCCCCCGGAGAAAAGACGGTATGCTTTCCCCGAACACACCGTAAAAATACTTGTTAAGCGATGAAGGGCTTATGCTAAATTGTTCCGCTAATTTTTCAACTGAGTAATGTTTGCTTAAATCTGCGCTGATAATGTTCATAACCTGCTTTGCTATTTTTATCTGCCCCAAAGTAAAAAAATACCGTCGTTCCTTTTCGTCTGGTTTTTCAATATGCATAAGCAGAAACAGCAATTCTATCACTTTTAACCTGAGATAATCAGATTTACATTCAGGAATTATGGCGCTCATGGACAAAAAAACAGATTTCATTTCCTCACCAGTCCTGGCAATAAAACTTTTGGAAGCAGGACAATATTTTTTACAAATGTCCATTAAATTTATACTGAAAATATCAAACAGGGGTACTGGAGCCTGCTTGAACGCCGAATCGTAGATATGTAATTCAATGCCATGATACCGCCCATACGGGAAAGAAAAATCGCCCGATACCGCAAGATTGCTGAAACTAATGTCCTCCGCTTCAAGAAAGATATAAATACCATCGGACGTCTTTACCTCGCAGCGGCCATCGACGCAGAAATTGATTTTAAACCCCTGTATAATCTCCCCTTTTAAGCGTGGAAAAGAGCTTGTTTCAATATCGTTAAAATCAAGAAAGATACCGGGAAACAGCGCGTATCTGCGTACTGTCCCAATTCCTTCATCATTCTTAAACCGGATGGTGATACTGTCGGCTGTTTCGTTTATAATATGAACATCATGCATGGTTCGCGCGGCCTTTTCCAGAGCGATAAATTGTTCATCCCGAGTCATTTTAACCATTCGCCTCTTTATTCTTAATTGATTTACCCAACCTAATTAGTTAGTTTCGCCTAATATATTAGTTATTCCATAGAGAGACCGGTTTGTCTACTCCAATTTCTTAAAAATGCTCTGTTTTACATCGAATTTTGGGAGGAAAAAATAGAGGGAACCGCCGCCATCGTTATAATTTCCAGCCTTTTGCCTGTTCCTGGGCGTTCCAAAGGGCATGGTAACGGCCGTGGTTTTTCATAAGTTCTTCATGGACTCCCTTTTCTTCAATAAGTCCCTTGTTGAATACGATAATTTGATCCGCCCTGCGGATAGTTCTTAAATGATGGGCAACGACAAGTACCGTCCTGTCTTCGGCAAGGCCGCTGATTGCCTTCTGAATTTTTGTTTCGTTCACCGGATCAACGTTGCTGGTAATCTCGTCCAATACCACGATAGGCGCGTTTTTGATGAATGCGCGGGCTATGGAAATGCGCTGTTTCTGTCCGCCCGACAAACCCACGCCGTTTTCCCCGATGGTGGTATCATAACCTTCCGGCAGACCGGCGATAAAATCATGGATTTGGGCGCGTTTAGCCGCTTCTATTAC
>JAISCO010000272.1 GCA_031265535.1 Spirochaetaceae bacterium
TCTGATACTTCCCGTTGGCCACGTCCTCCACCAACCTCAGCTTAAACGCCTCGCTGTACCTTACCACATCTTTCATCTTTCCTCTCCTCATATGACAACTTTAAACCAGGACGCGACAATCTTCCCTCTTCCTTCTTACTTTTTCCCTCTTCCCTCTTCCCTCTTACTTTTTCCTTATTTGTTCCTTGTTCCGGAATCCATGACTGAAAGCCGGATCGTATAGCTTTGAGCGTTCATAAGCATTTTCAAGAAAGCCGCCCACCAGGATTAAGGCTGTTTTGTCCGCGCCAAGCTCTATCCGCATGGCGGGAAGAGTGTCAACCGTACCGCGGATTACTTTTTCATCGGGCCACGTTGCTTTGTAAACGATGGCCGCCGGTGTTTCGGGCGCTAAACCCGCCTCAAGCAGCTTGCTCCGCACATCCTCAATCAGCCCCGTGCTCAAAAAAATCGCCATACTTGCGCCATGCGCGGCCAGCAAAGACAGGTCTTCCTTTGGCGGCATCGCCGTTCTGCCTACAGAACGGCTTATTATCAGAGTCTGCGATACACCCGGCAGCGTGTATTCGGCATTGAGCGCCGCCGCCGCGCCGCAGAATGAGCTTACGCCCGGCACTACCGCAAACGGGATGGAACAAGCCGCCAGGGCGTCCATTTGCTCCCTTATGGCGCCGTAGATGCTGGGATCACCGGTATGAAGACGCACGGTGAGCCAACGCTCCTTTTCACCGTAAATGAAACGATCCACCACAGCTTCCAGCGTCATGGACGCGCTGTTGTAAATCTTGCAATCTTTTTTCGCAAAGTCCAGCAGCGCGGGATTCACAAGGGAACCCGCGTATATAATCTGGTCGCAGCGTTCTATCAGTTCTTTTCCGCGAACGGTTATGAGATCCGGAGCGCCCGGTCCCGCTCCGACAAAGTAAATCACGCCTCATCCCCTTTAACGATGATAAGGCTGTAATACCCCAAATCGCTTTCCGCGTCATATTCTTGCAGTGATTTTACGACAAGCTCATTTTTCATGCCGCAGTTTGAAACCAGTCCGGCGTCAAGGCGCTTTTCTTTTATTTTTTTGATTATGCGCGGAATCTTGGACGGGCCCTTCATAAATATCCGCGTTCCTTTCAGCGCAAGAAAATCATCCAGACCGGCTTCCGGCGCGCAAAAGATATGAAAATCCTGTTCTCCAAGCGCAAGATCAATATCCAGCGCCGCCGCCGCCGCGCAAAATGACGGAACGCCGCTTATCATTCGTGTTTCAAAGCCCGCCGCGCGCGCCAGTTTGCGTAAATACCCAAAGCTTGAATACACGGAAACATCGCCAAGCGTTATGAATGAGACGTTTGCGCCCTCATTTAAGTGTCCGGCTATCGTATCAAAAGCCTTAGCCTGATGAATATGCATGATGTCCTTGTCCGCCGTCATCGGGATTGTAAGGCGTATTTGTTTTTTTTGCTCAATCTCCGGCAGCGCGGCGCGGGCGATTTCAAACGCGACGGCTTTCTGATTTTTGCCCGGATCAATGAATGAGATATAAGTACAGGCGCTAATCGTTTTAAGCGCCTTTACAGTGATAAGTTCCGGATCCCCCGGGCCTACGCTCACGCCGTATAAAATGCCTTCATTTTTCATGTTTTGCCTTACAGATCCGCATAATTGCGTAAAAAGGGGCAGAGAAAACAACTTTTCTCTGCCCCCTACAATCTTTCTTAATAATTCTTTCCAACTTCAACCAACTTTAGAAATACATCATACAAAGATTTCACCCCCCTGTCAACCCGCCAGCGGGTTTCACATACGCTCCGCGTTAGCGTTTTGCCGCCCCTCGTTGGGGGCGGAAATGCGTTCTCTTCGATAGCGGCTTTTAAGGTTTTTCCATTTGCCATGGAGGCACATGCGCTCCGCCCGCCAGCGGGTTTACATACGCTCCGCGTTAGTAGCTTCCCGCCTCGTTGGGCGGGACACGGTGTTCAGTTCGTAAGCTACCTTCGGGGTTTTTCCATTTGCCATGGAGGCACATGCGCTCCGCGCCGGCATACCCAAAGCGGGCTTTACTCCGTGCCTTAGGGTCCGGCAACGGCGATTGGCATACGCGCCCGCCAGCGGGTTTACATGCCAGTCCGTGTCAAAACTCAAAAAATCGAAATTCCACCGCTATATATAGCGGTATAACGCCATATAATAAAGTAAACAACGCTATATATGCAAAGGACAATGAGTTTTGACACAGTCTCATGCGCTCCGCCCACCAGTGGGTTTCTCATACGCTCCGCGTTAGCGTCTTGCCGCCCCTCGCTGGGGGCGGAGATGCGTTCACTTCGATAACGGCGGCCAGGGGTTTTGCCTTTACTCCGATAATTCGTGTTAATTCGTGTAATTTGCGGCTAATTTTTCAATTCAGGAGGGGGGCGCTGTTTCCCCGCATCATCGCAAACCGTTGCCTAATAGTCACGCCCCCCTGTCTACAGCCAGCCTACGGCTGTCTTCCGCCACCCCCCGCCCTGCCAGCGGGTTCTCATACGCTCCGCATTAGCCTCTTGCCGCCGCCGCAAACTTGTTTGCGCCGTTGGCGGCGGAGCGGCCTTTAAGCCGAGAGCGGCTTTTGGGGTGTTGCCTTCATTTCGATAATTTGCGTCGCCATTTATGGCGCAATCTATGTAATTATTCATTGAGCTTGTTCCAAAACTAATTGACTATGCGCTTCAGCGCATGGTTTTGGAACAAGCTCTTGGAAAAAGCGGTCTAATCGGACTAAAGTCCGGCCCGCTTTTTCCATTAAATCTAAGG
>JAISCO010000342.1 GCA_031265535.1 Spirochaetaceae bacterium
ATTGTTGACAAAGCCCGTGCCGAAGTTCAGGTCGCCCGTTATCAGCAGCGTGCCGCCGCCGGTGTTGTCATACTCACCGTTGGCCGTACCGGTATTGCCGAGCACTATGGATGTAGTGCCGTCGGCGTTCGATGCCGCATAGGTGCCGCCCCCCAACACAGCGGAAGCCGGCCCAGCAATGTAGCGCTTTGTTTCGGTGTCTTTGGGAGTGCCGTCATTTTTGACAAACACCAGTCCCTCGGTGCCGGCCGTGTAGGGCGTACTGGCGGAGCCGTAGTGGGCCTCCTGTGCTTCCTGGGTGTTAAGCTGGCCGGTAACGTTTACCAGTACCGCTCCGGCCTTCTCCGAGTTGATGATACTGCCCGTAGCGTTCAGGTCCAGCGTACCGTCCACCGCGAGGATGGTGCCATCGTCCACGTTCACCTGCCACCCGTCCACGTGCAGCGTCTTGCCGGATGGAATCGCCAGAATTTGACCTGTCAGATCCGTTTCCCGCGTCAGCCAGACTTCGTCCGCGAACTTGAACGCCGCCATTATGGCGTCGGCATCCCCCGCGTAGCCCCGGTAATCGGTAATGGTTGTTGTACCCCCATCATCCGAATCAGTGGAGCATCCCGCCAGCGCCAGTCCCACTGCCAGCGCCGCAGTCAAAAAAAGAAAAGACTTAAGTTTCATAAGTCCCCCTTAAAAAATCGTTCGGGCTTGCCGCCCGAACGGTTCGCCGGTAACCGCGTTAGCGGTTACCGGCGCCAAAAGAGGACCAGGAGCGCAACGCGCCCCGTTATAGGCATTGAAAGATTTTGCCGTTACGGCTAGACTCTAAATGCTATCTTACCCTCTGTCTCCGGTTTGCTTTTCCCAAAAATCCACCGGGACAGGGGGTCCCTCTTTTAGATATATAACATTATAGCATGGGGGGGGGGGGGGTTTATCAAGTGAAAATGCGTGAAATTTCAAAAAACCCGAATTTTCTCAAAAAAACTGATTTTTTCCTGATTTTTGGCAAATTTTTGGCATTTTTTAGTTAAAATCAGGCATTTTTTTGTGATTTTTCTAATCAAAGGACTCAAAAAAATGAACAAGCATCCTTACTTTTTACCTACACACAGTTTGAAAACAGAGAGGCGGGGTATCCGGTTCCCAGCAATTACGATTTCGGGGAAATTCTGGATTTGATATAGTTTTAAAGGCACTTTTTTGATTTTGGGCGCATTTTTGTTCCGTAAAAACAGTGCTTTCCACTCCAATTTGCTTCGTTACGCTTCACAAATTACGCTTGTGCCGCCTCTTCCATTGCTAATTGTTCATTGCTAATTGCTCATTTTTCCTTTTTACCTTTTCCTTTTTACCTCTTTGCGGGGGCCATCTGTGTTGGCGCTGATTTTCATTTTGAAATCGGAATTGCTAGGGTGTCCAATATTTCTATGTCCAATATTTCTATTGACAGTTTCGCTCTCGTGTTATAAAGTTATTTAACCGGTAGTTTTTAAACTATTTTGGGATTATTATTAAAGTAGGCGTTGGTTTAAGAAACCTTGCAAACTTGTATGGCTTCAAACTGTTAGCGGGGAGCCGTTTTTGTATATTACATGAAAGGAGTGCATAATGGCTCGTATCCATGGCTATAAACGCTTGGAAAACAACCTTGTCAAAGGGATCAAACGGGGTTTCCTTGGAGTCTTAAACATGGTTCTTGCTTTTTTTAAAAAAGTGGGAACTGTTTTATGGCGGCGTTATACCATAGTCCTTGTCCCTCACTCCGAAAAAAAAGTTTACAACTTACAGATGAATTTCCTGACGATTTGCCTTGTTGCTCTCGTGATTTCCGGCATGATAGCATCGTTTTTTTGGTATGAAACATCCTATGGCAAGCATCAGCAGGATTTAAACAGTAAAGACAGCCGTTTACGCGAGACCCAGGCGAGTCTTGATCAGCTTCGCGATGAATTATCGATTCTTTGGCGGGAGGCGCATGCTTTTCAGGCAACGCTTTCGGGAGTTTTTTCGTCCTTGGGCTTAAATGCCGCGGCGGATCCTTCAAAAACCGCCGGTTCGGGCGATTTTTCTTCGTTTTTTGACATGAGAGAGACTGCCGAAGGGCGCTTGCGCGAGGCGGACGATGTCCGCAGTTTTGCAAATTATCTGATCGGTGTGGTGGAACCATTAAAAGAAATGGGTATGCTGCTTGACGCGCAGAGTTCCCTTTTGACTGAAGTGCCGAATATGTGGCCGATTAAGGGCGGCATGGGTCATATCTCCATGTTTTTTGGTGAAAACGAAGACCCGTTTACCGGTCAAATATATGTTCACAAAGGGATAGACCTTTCGACATACCGGCAGGGTGATCCCATTGTGGCGACTGCCGACGGGCAGGTGGTAACCGTTGATTACGATGCGTCCGGTTTTGGAAACTATGTGATTATACGGCACAAGCATGGTTTTTATACCAGGTATGGCCACATGCTTTCTTTTAAGGTACGTACCGGACAGCGTGTTCAACAAGGCGAAGTTATAGGTTACATAGGAAACACTGGCCGCTCAACAGGCCCTCATGTTCATTATGAAGTGCATATAGGTTCCGATGTTGTAGACCCGTATAAATTCCTCAACATCCGCTCAATTAACGGACGCTTAAACCTCAATGGCGGAAAAAGTTAAACATAACAAAGATTTCTCTATTAACACAATAATAGGCCCGTTTTCCAATGTGTACGGCGATGTCGAGGCGGGAGGTTTTACTCGCGTTGACGGCAATTTGTACGGTGATTTGGCGGTTAAGGGTCGTATAGTAATAGGCGAAAAAGCGCGCCTAAAAAGCAGCATTTCGGGCAGTTTTATAACGATTGGCGGCGTGGTATACGGCAATATACTGGCAAGTGAAAGTTTGGTCATACTATCAACCGGACTTGTGCTAGGTGATATATTAACACGGCGTATTAAAGCGGATGAAGGCTGCCTGGTTCACGGTAAAATAACCGTATGCAAAGACGAAGAACGCTGGAATTCGGCTCTTGCGGAGTATCAGGACGCTAAACTTGTCAAGCAAGTCCTTGCAAAAGGTGCCGCCGCGTCAAAGGACGCGCCATGAATATAGTAAATTTTGACGTTTATTCCGGCGAAAGACTGTCCAACGCGGCTTTCCCGGCGCTTACGGCTGAAACAAAAAAAACAAACGACAGTAAAAAAAACGCGCGTCTTAAAAAACCTTTTTCCACATTCTTAAAAAAACAAACGATGGAGCCGGTCTTAACGGAAGACGGTTTTTCCGCAAAGGATGAACTTTCAGTCCTGTTGGATAATGTCCACGAGGCGGGCGACGCGCTGTCAAAGCGTCCGTTTCCTAATGAGATTAAGCGGTACCGTCTTACAATACAAAAATTTTTGCGGTATGTCCTTGATACGGCTTTCGATATTAAAGAAGATTTGGGCATACCTAATAGCTTAAAGTCCGGTTTTGACACGGCGCGTTACAGGAAGGACCCTGAGTTACGAAAAGCCAGAAACAAGTACAGCGCGGTTCAAGTTATTGATCAAAAATTGGATCATCTTGCTGCCGGTATAATGGCAGGCCAGATTAAGCAGATACGCTTGCTGGAAAGTATTGAGGAAATAAACGGGTTACTAGTGAATTTGCTGGAATGAATATCCGCGCGGTACAAGAGAAAAAAGTTTCTGCGCGGTATGAGAGAAAAAAGTTTCCGCGCATAGAGTTTTGCTCAAACTGAATGCTTGCATTCAGCCACGTGCCCAAAATAGGAAATAAATTCTTAATGCGTTTGTCCCGATAAACCTCCCCGCCCTGAAGGGGCGCAAACAAGTTTGCGATGGGTATTAAACCCCACTGCGAATAAACTTGGGGCTAACGCCGGTTCAGATCTTTTTAGCGTTTGTTGTCCGAAAGGCTGAATTTACGAACGGTTCAACTTAAAAGGAGGCGCCATTATGGATGATGATGAAATATACGCGGATTCAAACGATAGTGAAATTTTAGAGCTTTCCGAAATTGAGGAAATTGAAGAAAATAGCGCTGAAGATATGGACGCCGCCTCTGTAGTCGAAGGCAAGGCGCTGCCGCCCGGTACTCCGGTTTATCAATTACATATTAACTGTTCACGCGAAACAATTTACGCGATGTATAACGGACAGGAGTTAAAACCCGGAATTACGGTTCTGGCCGCTACTCGTTATGGTAAAGATTTGGCGCACCTGTCGGGTAGAATTTGCAATCGTATATTGTCAAATATTTCAAAGATAACACAGATAGAACGTGTCGCTACGGAAGCCGATTTAGAAAAAGAAAAAAACAACAAGTTGAAAGAGGCGGAAGCCTTTAGAATTTGCAAACAAAAAATCATAGACCGCAATTTGGCAATGAAGCTTGTTACCGTACATTTTTTGATTGAAGAACCCAAAATTTTGTTTTTTTTCACCGCGGAAAACCGTGTTGATTTTAGAGAGCTGGTACGAGACCTTGTAGCTGTTTTCAAAATGCGTATCGAATTGCGGCAAATAGGTATACGCGATGATGCCCGTATGACCGGCGGATTCGGAATTTGCGGGCGTCCATTCTGCTGCCGTTCTATTTCTGATAAATTAAAACCGGTAACGATAAAAATGGCAAAAGAGCAGAATCTTTCACTCAATTCAATGAAAATATCCGGTCTTTGCGGCCGCCTGCTTTGCTGCCTTGCCTATGAACACGATGTTTATGCCGAACAGCGCCGCGTTATGCCCAACGAGGGCGCTAAAATAGTAATAGGCGGTGTAACATGGAAAGTGCTTGAAGTAAACGCCGTGTTAGGCATTATAACATTGAGTACAAACGATGGAAGGAAGCAGCGGCTTTCAAAAAGCAAATTCGAAAAAATTGATAACATTTGGAGAGTCAAAGAGCGGTATTTATGAATGAAAAAAACAAATTTTTAAAGAGCGCGGATATTTTTGAATGGCTTTCCCGGTTTATAAACCTTGAGCAGGGTTATACGCCGCCAAGCATGAGGCCGGAACGTATGGAGATTATCGCGGAGCTTGCCGGACATCCTGAGCGCCGCGGCGTTTCCATACATATTGCCGGTTCCAAGGGAAAGGGTTCAATAACGGCAATGATTACGCGAATCTTGATGGCTGGGGGGCTGCGCGTCGCGCGTTATATGTCGCCGCATATTACTGAATATCGTGAACGCATTACACTGGGCGAAGATTTTTTTGATGAGTGTATATATCTTGCCGCCGGTGATGAACTGCGCCGTATAGCCGAAATTCTTTGCGACCCTTCAACAAAAGAGTATAAAATGATGTTGGATGTTTCGGACGGTTGCAGCCCTGAGCCGACCTTCTTTGAGTTGTTGACGTTGTTGTATTTTCTTTGCGCCCGCGAGGCGCGGTGCAATGCCCTTGTAGTCGAAACTGGTATGGGGGGGCGGCTTGATCCGACAAATATTGTTGACAGCGCCGTTGCCGTCATCACGGGGATAGAACTTGAGCATACGGAATTTCTGGGTGATACGATACGGGCGGTTGCGTCCGAGAAGGCGGGCATTATCAAACGGAATCGTCCGGTTATTTTGGCTGAGCAAACACCGGAAGCCCTGGATGTCTTTGTCCGGACAGCGGCGGAGCAAAACGCGGAACTTTTTTACTATCCTGAAACCGTGTTCATTGACAATGCGCATGTAAGCCGCGGCGGTACGGATTTTACCCTTAATTTCAAAAAGACGGGTTTCTTCGATGAAGCCGTCGATTTATCTATAGCGATTCCGGGTGAGATCCAGGCGCAGAACGCCGCCCTTGCCGTGCTTGCGGCAAAGAAAGCCTTTCCGGCGATAAGTGCCGGGACAATACGGAAGGGCCTGAATGGTTTTGAACTGCTTGCCCGTTTTGAAAAAGTCTGTGACGATCCGCCTGTCATTGTGGACGGGGCTCATACGGATTTAAGCGTTAGGTTTTGCGTAAAAACTTTTACCGAATTGTACGGCGAGGGGGGCGTCCTTATTTTTGGCTGCGCGCTTGGCAAAAATGACGAGGCTATGGCGGAAGCTCTGCTGCCGCACTTTTCGTACATAGTGATCACAACTCCCGGTACATTCAAGGTGAGCGGGCCGGAAAATATTTATGAAACTTTTGCGCGGCGGCGTGATGACGGTGTAAAAAGCAAAACAGAGCTTCTTCTAATAAAAGAAACCGCGGACGGCATACGTCAGGCGTTGGATGCGGCAAAAAAGAAGTCTTTGCCCGTCCTTGGTATAGGCTCATTTTACCTTGCGGCGGAAATACGAGCCTTTTCTCTTATGAAGTCTTAAAAAAATCCGATACTGAAAGTATGCGGTTCAATATGAATAAAGCGGCTAACAAACAGGCTCTACCATGCGTATATTTTGCTCTTGCTCTATTAGTCGGGGCTTTTTTTTGTGAATCACTTTTTGCCGATGAGATAATTCATGTCGTAAAAAGCGGAGATACAATTTATGGCTTGGCGCGAGAGTATGGAGTAAAAGTCGAAGAAATTCTATTCCTCAACGGCATTGATGACGCGCGAAAAATTCAAAGTGGTCAGCGCATCAGGATCCCCAGTACGCCGGTTATGATCCCGCCCATCAATCCCGATCCAAATGCTCCGTCGGTATCGCTGCATTGGGTGCAAAAAGGTGAAACGCTGTTTGGAATTGCCCGTCAATATAGTATTCCGATTCAAGAAATCCAGAGTGTCAATAATTTTACAAATTCCTATGTCCTTAAAGCGGGCGACGTGATAAAGATACCGGTTACCGGTCAAAAAGTTGCCGAAATCGCGCCGGCGCTTAATACGCCGCCGCCGCCTGCCGCTTCCAGAACCACAGATTCGGCGGCAGTCAGAACTACAGTTCCGCAAACTCCGTCCTCCAGCCGGTCTGTGAACCCCGATCTTGTTTGGCCTATTAGACCCGTGCAAGCCGCGTACATGACTGGAAAATTGAGCGGCGTGGCGCTGGTTGGGCAGCATGGAGAGGGTATCTATTGCATATATCCGGGGACTGTTCTTTCCGCCAGTCCTTATCGCGGCTTTGGGCGTGTGGTGATTGTAAAAAGCGCCGAAGGGTATTTGTACGTGTACGGCGGCTGTGAAACCTTGCTGGTCAAAGCCGGCGATTATGTTACAACAGGCATGGAGCTTGGAAGGCTTGGAATTGACTCCGTGTCCGGTCAACCGGCGCTCTTTTTTATGGTTTATCTGAACAACAATGCTGTCGATCCGGCGCTTGCTCCAAGGGGATGATGGGGCGGCGGCGGCGGCGCGGCATAAGAGCCGCGGTATAAAAGCCGCGGGCATAGGGATCGCGTGTGAAGCAATTCATTTTGCGGGGTGAACCGCGCGAAGACGGCACGGTACGGCTTAGCGGAGAAGAATTTCATTACCTTGCGCATGTACGCAGGGTGTGCGCCGGTGATACTCTTGATTGCCGTTTGCCGTCAGGCGCGCCCGCGGTTTTGCTGATAAAACATATTGAAAAAAAAGCGCTTATTGCCGAATGTACTCTTAAATCAAACGAAAACTGTCCGCAGACCGTATTCCCGCCGATAATTCTATTTCAAAGCATGGTAAAGGGTATGAAAATGGATCTGATTGTGCGTCAGGCCGGCGAAACCGGGGTAACGGATATAGCGCCGTTTTATTCCGAGCGATCCACACCGCGCCATATCTCTGATTCCGCTGTAGACGCGGATACCGGGCGCTGCCGCCGCTGGCGGCGAATTCTTATTGAGGCGCGTCAGCAAAGCGGCTCGTCAATCGCTACTTCCGTTAAGTTTCCGATGAAACCTGACGAGCTGTTCAGCTATTGGGAACAGCTTAAAAGTCAATATGAAAAATCCCTCGCCCTGCTGGTACACGAAATTCCGCTTGCAAAAAGCGGATTTCACAAGTATCTTGATAAAGTGCCTGAATTGATTGTTTTGGCGGTAGGCCCCGAAGGTGGATTTTCACAGGCGGAAGCGGCGGCTTTTATAGACGCGGGCTTTAAGCCGGTAACTTTAGGCGATACCATTCTAAGGGCGGAAAGCGCCGCGCTGTATTCTGTCGCGGTTGTTCGTACCTTGATTTTTGAGAGGTGTATGTGGACAAAGGCGAATCTATAGATGAAGAATTAACTTGCAAGCGGGTAGAAATCCTTAAAGTCCCTGTTGATATTGTTGCCCGCAAAGACTTAGAATCAGTCATTTTTGAGCTTTTAGAAAAAAAGAAAGGCGGTAACATAGTTCTTTTATCACTGTGGGATTTGTTGCGCGCCCGCCGCAATGGGGAATTCCGCAATTACCTGCAAAATGCCGCGCTGATACTCCCGATTTCAAAAAGTATAGTCAGCGGAATGCGCTTTCTTACCGGCCAAACGCCGACGCGGTACATGCCTTTTGATTTTATCGTGAATATTCTTACCATATTGGAACGCCGCGAGCTTTCAATCTATATACTTGGGGGCAAACCTCACGTACTTGCTCTTGCTGAAAAAAATATCCGACAGACATTTCCAAAACTACAAATTATAGGCCGCTTCCCCGGTATTATAAAAAAACAGACAGAGGAAACTGTGTTGCAAGTGATAAGAAAATCCGCCCCGTCCCTGCTATTGATAGGACGCGGAGTACCGGGACGGGAACGCTGGGTCGCAAAAAACACATCTCGTTTGAGCGCCGGACTGCGCCTTTGGTGCAGCGATATTTACGATATATTCGCAAAACGCCGAAGACGCCCTTCCCATGCCGTTTTTGAGCGCGGTTTTGAGTGGATAGGCTTTTGTATTAAAAACCCCATACGCTTTTTTCGAATATTATCATATATACGATATATTTTTTTGCTGCTGTTTTATAAATTATTCAAAAAGAAAAATGATATACGGCGTATGGAAACAGCGCCCCCTATTGAATAGAAAAATGAGCCGCAGATTGCGCCATAAATGGCGGCACAAATTGTAGGGAAAGAACTGGAGCTATGTTATAGCGCTTCTACTTGTAAAATGAGGCTGTTCCAAAACTTCAGTTTTGGAACAGCTTCCTTGAATTTAGCGGAAAAACTGGGATTTTGACTGGTTTTTCCAAGAGCTTGTTCCAAAACCATGCGCTTTAGCGCATAGTTAATCAGTTTTGGAACAAGCTCAAATACCAATCAATATGGGGTGGGATGGGGGCGTTGCGGGGGTGGTGGACCGTGCTGTTCCCTCATTCCATGCCAAAGGCTGCCGCCTTTGTAACTGCCTTTCCCCCGCAGAGGGGGTAGCGTAAGACCGCGTTTACGCGGGCTGGAGCGAGGGGGAGACTTCCCCTTCTTTATATTTTCTTAATAGAACCCGCCGGCGGGCAATGCTTGCTTGTTGTGGATAGGCGGATTTGCTTACAATGGAGATGTTAAGAAAGCTCATGGAAACATCGCTAAATCAGCAAACAGCTTGTGTGCCGCCGCGGTTTCAGCGGCTCGCCTTGATTACGGGAGCGGATGCCGCGCAGGAACTGGCAAAGACACGGGTTATAGTTTTTGGTTTGGGCGGCGTGGGCAGTTGGTGCGCCGAGGCGCTCGTCCGTTCCGGCATTGGTGAGGTCGGCTTGGTTGATTCGGACATTGTGTGCGTTACAAACATAAACCGTCAGGCTCAGGCTACCGGTAAAACCATTGGACAGTTCAAGGCGGACGCTCTTAAAACACATCTTGCGGAGATAAACCCTGATTGCTGTATCATAGCCCACAACAAAGTTTTTTCGCGGGATACGGCGCTGAATACCGCGGACAGTTTTTGTATAGAAAATTATCATTTCGTTATTGACGCTATAGACAGTCTTGGCCCAAAACTTGATTTGATTGAGCTTTGCGGAGAGCTAAAAAAACGCTTGTTTTCGTCTATGGGTATGGCTCAAAAGTTGGATCCGACGCTGCTCCGCGCCGACGATATTTGGAAAACGGAGGGTTGCCCGCTAGCCCGTCTTGTGCGTTCCGGTCTGCGAAAACGCGGTTTTTCCGGGCATTTTACCGCCGTTTACAGCACAGAACGCCTGCCTCTGCATACGGAAATAAGTGTGGGCTGCGGCAGCGGCGAATGCCTTTGTCCTTCACGTGAAGGCATCCAAGCGGATGACGGCGCTTGCGCCAAAGAATGGTGCGCCTCAAAAAAGCTGATAAACGGCAGCGCCGTCATGGTAACCGCTGCCGCCGGTATGATACTGGCCAGCCTAGTAGTCCGCGCCGTCACAGACGGCTTTCGGAAAAGCGATGTGAATAACTAGTGGACTGACATCTTTCAAACTATGGGTAGCGGTCTCAAGACCGTAAGAAGAATATTTTACCTCAAAGTCGAAAAAGGAAAGAGGGGGGGGGGGGGGGCTTAAAAACTTATTCGCATATGGGTTTAATACCCCGCCGCAAACTTGTTTGCGGCGGGGAGGCTCATTTATAAAGCCGTTATGTGGTGCAAGGTCGCTCTGTGGAATCTGCAAAGGCACAAGTAGAAAACATTCATCTTGCGGCCTGGCATGAGGCATCAGCGGATTTACTTTTCCGCTCTTGTTCAGCTTTTTCGCTTGTATAAGCCTATTTACTGCGGTATAATGCAACGAACTTGACTAAACAGGCGTTTCATGCGAATTTTTAAGAGTAAGTGGTTTGCGAAGTTTGCCCGGAAAAGCTGTATTGAAGACAATGCCCTGAAAACGGCGGTCGCGGAAATAGATGCGGGGAACTTTGACGCCGGCCTTGGCGGCTATGTATACAAACAGCGCATAGCAAGGACTAAACTTGACCCATAAAATCGAACATCTCCCTATAGTCGAAGAGGGTGTAGAATTTTTGTAGACCCCGCCAAATTGTTTTTACACCGGGCGGACCGTCACTTGGGGCACGTCTGGGAC
>JAISCO010000238.1 GCA_031265535.1 Spirochaetaceae bacterium
CATAAGCACACTCCCCCGGCGAAATTTTCCATACCGTATCCTAATTCATGAAATTGTGCCACGGCGTTATGTTTTTCAGCTTGTTCAGCGCTTCGTTAAGGACGCCGTGTCCGCAAACATAACACTCATCATGTTCAGGCGGGACGGTATTTAAATATTTGAATGCCGCTTCCGCTTTTGGACTTTGCAATATTGTTTTTAGGTCATTGTTATGCATATTTCCATAGGAATATTCTTTATTTCCCCAAAAACGCCAGCATGGTAAAACCTCGCCGTCTGAGTTGACGGTAGCAAAGAATTTAACTCCTTCGCATTGATACGGTACAAAATCCTCAGGGGTTGGAACTGTAGACGGATAAAGCATACTGTCTATACTGAATCGCGTTTTAATTTTAAAATCATCATCACACAGTTCGTAGGCTTGTTTAACAAGTTCTTCCAATAGCTTCTTTTTTCCCTTCATTGTATCTTTGGACATGGGCAGTTTTTCTTTTACAAAAGTATCTGATGTCCATTTAGCCTCACTGAGAGTTATATAATCAATACCCAGACTTTTTAGCGTTTTTACATAAATAAACAATTTTTCAAATGTATCGCCGTCCAAATACAGCGTTCCCCATATACCTGTTTTTAAGTTTTTGTCCTTCCGAATCTTGACGGCATCCTGTATGTTTTGCATAAGTTTGTCAAAATGAGATTCGGGGCAGTCATGGATATATGTGTACGGGCCTTTTTCGGGTATCACATTGGACAAGCGCACGGCAAACGCTTTTGGCAGAATCTCTTCCGCCAAATTTCTGTCAAGCAGTACGCCGTTTGTCGTTACGCTCATGTAAACGCCCTGCCTTTGCGCTTCCGCAAAGGCAGCCGGAACGCCCGGATGCAGCAAGGGCTCGCCCGTCCCCTGTATTATTATGGCGCTGACGCCGATTTCCCCGCATTGCCGCACTATATCGACAAACATTTCCGCAGAAAGTCCCTTGTCTTTTTTTATTTTCTGACTCCTTCCGTGTATGTAGCAGTACCTGCATTTTTGGTTGCACACATTGATGGGGCTTATCTCTATTGTAGCGGGCGGAAAAAACTCGCCGTGCTTCCATGCGTACAGTCTGTCAATCTGGAAAATTGTACGCGGGTCCGAAAAACCTCTCATATTACTTTTACTAAAACTCATCTTAATATCCTTACCCCTTAATAGAATTGTTTGGAAACTTCAGTTCCCGCACCAAATTCCAATTAAAAAAAATTATTTTACCTGTTCCGCCGCGGGATAACGTTTTGTAATCCCTTCGCCAAAATCGCCAAGACAATAATCACAAGCCGTAATGTAATCGCGCGCAAAAAGAGCTTTTATTTTTTCACGCTGTTCCTTAATGGAAAGCGATTCATCAAATAAATCTATAAAATCTTTTTCCGCGTTTGGAATCTTTTTTAACAGCTTCATTCCGCGGGCCGAAGGCACACACCAATGCATCTGGCCGCCGTGAGTGGTAAATGTTCCGTTCATCTTTGTTGAACCGCACAGTGAGAATACTTTGCGAAGCTCGCCGGCGCTTCTGTTCAATTTTGAATAATCGCCGTAATCAAGCCAGCCGCCGAAATGCTGGTCATCACCGTAATATTTTTTTATAACGCACTCAATATTGTTTTCGGCGCACCATTTGCTGATTGTATCCGCATAAGGAGATAATTTACCGTAGTGGCTGATCATTATCAGCATCTTTCCGGCGTTATCGCGTATCATTTTTTGTAAAGCTTCCAGCGGCCATAGCGTCGCGTTGGTAAATATCAGCAGTTTGTCAAGCCTGTCCCTGTATTCCATGACTTTTTGTATCATTTGCGGAAGCTCTTTGTGCAAAAATGTTTCACCGCCTGAAAACTCATACCACCTTACATGGTCTATAATTCGAAAAAAATTTGTAATAGTTTTTTCGATTGTCTCTAAACTGTAATGCGGCGGGTTTTGGTAATATGGGCAGCCCATTACGCAAAGCCTGCATTTTAATGTGCAACGCGCCGTTATGTTGATTACTGCCCGGTCAAGGTAGAATTTATCGTCCTTCCCGGTTAATTTATTTGTCATTTATGTTCTAATCCTCTTAAAAATTCCTTGAACTTCAGCAGGTGTTCGTCAGCGCCGCGCAGCCAGGCGGTATCGGGCATTATCGGTTCATCAATAAGTTCTTTTACAAACAATCCCGCGTCAATATTCTCGACATCCGAAACATGGCGTTCTTTTCCGCTGTTTCCGATGTCGGAAAGAAAATTACTCATCTTGTTGCTGTAGGAAATCGCTAGAAAAGGTATTCCCAGCGAAACAGACAGTATAGCCGCGTGAAAACGGACGGCAAGTATGCGGTAACATTTTGCCATCTGCTCAATAATAAAACGGTAATCGGGGCTGTTCTCTACGATTTCTATCATTTCTTTGTTTTCTACGTCAAACAAGACTTCCCCTGCGGCCTTATTGTCCGCCTGTGTACCAACGTCAAAACAAAATAGTTTTACGCGGCATCCTGTTTGACCGATATATTCGTTGCATACACGGGACAAAAACCGGTTGATTTTTGCGCCGGACGGCCCGTGAACGGCAATTCCAAGATATTTTTGTTCGTTCATTTTATCCGCCATTTTCCTTATATTTCCCGATCTTTCCCGCATAAAATTTGCGCCGCCGTCATTAACATATCAGGATACTGGTATACGCGGGCTCTTTTGCTGATAGAGTTTTTAATAAACTTTAATGAGGCGCTGTCTCTTGTCGTAACCAACGCCGCCTGCCGCAGCTCGCCCCTTACAAATGATTCTGTAATACGATTTATAAATGGCCCTGTATTACAATCAACTATCGCGTAAGGTGTTCCGCGGGCGCGCATAAAGCCAATTTCACATGTGTTTAAAAAGCGGTAAAAACACCCTTTAAGACTGTTTCCCTGCAAAACCGACCCGCCAATCAGAAGAATGCACGCAAAAAAATTTTTCCCGTATCTGTGAATGTTTCTGAGCGGGCATTGTATAAATTTGTAATTGGAAAATTCTTTTAGAAGATTGTGATAATAGTCTTCCATTGGTTTTTCGCAGTTAATATACAATACGCATGACGGGTCAACAGCGCCCGCAAGGCGCACCAGCATTAAATCATCACCATAATTTTTGTCTAAATATGCCTTTACATATATATTCATTTTATCTGCTCCGCCGCCGGATAGCGTTTTTGTTTGTCGCCTGTTCCAAAATCACCAGAACAGTATTTACAGGCTGTCAAATACTGTTTGGACATTATGCGTCTTAACTTTTCTTTTTGCCGTTCAATCGGTATATTTTCAAACAGTGATATGTAATCATCTTTTACACGCGGTATCATTTTAAGATCCATACCGCTCGCCGAGCGTGTGCACCTGTGCAGTTCGCCGTAGCGGCATGACCATATACCGCCGATTCTGTTGACGGCGCAGTTTTTGAACATGTCTATCAGGCTGTCTTCGGAATAATTCTGATATTTGTAATTTCCATAATCTATCCAGCCGTCAAAATGTTGGTTATCGCCGTGATAAATTTTAACTTCGTACGGGATGCCGGCTGCCTTTAGCAGTTCAATACATTCGTCGGCCTTGTTTGAAATATTGCCGTAATGCGAAATATAGAATTTGAATTTATCACGATGGCCGAAAGATAGTATTTGGTCTATCAAATCTTGTCCGGGCGCTATTGTGCCGTTAGTGAATATGCCGATATTTCCAAATCGTTCACTATAGGAAAGCGCTTTTTGTACGATGGCGTTAAAATCTTTATGCAGCAAGGGTTCGCCGCCGCTTAATTGAAAGCGTTCAACCCGGTCTACGATCTCGAAACATCTGTCAATGACGTTGAATATGAATTCTTTTGTAAAATGAGGGGCTTTGTCATAGCGTATTACATCCGCGGCGCATAGTTTGCATTTAAGTGTACAGCGCAGGGTAAGCGTGATGTTCAGTATAAACAGGTCCAAAGCCTGCGCGTTACCGCCGTCCATAACGGTTCCTCCGCCGGAACAGGCTTGGAAAATAAATTGTTGTGGTATATAGACTTAACGGGTAAACATGGTGAAAACCCCGCCCGTGGTCAGAGTATTGGGGGGGGGGGGGGTAATCAAAAGGGAATCAACAAATGGGAAATGCGAAACAGTGCCCGGCGCCCGCGCTGTCGGAAGACCGCGCCCGAAAATAATGTCCCGCATTTTAGAGATAGTTTCCATATAAAAATACTATACCACAACAGACAAAAAAGTCAACCCGCCAGCGGGTTTACATGCGCTCCGCGCTAACATACCGGAAGCCCCGCCAGCAGGTTCTAATGCGCTCCGCGCTAACATACCCAAAGTGGACTTCGGTCTCTGCCTTCAGTACGAAAAGGGCGTTTGGCGTACGCGACTGACAGCCGTCTTTACAGTGTTCGTGTTTTGCGGTAAAAAATAGCGCCCGCCGGCGGGTTTACATGCCACTCCGCGCTAACATACCGGAAGCAGTCTTTACTTCGTGCCTTAGGGTCCGAAAAAGGCGCTTGGCATACGCATTCCTCATTCCTCACTCCTCATTCTTAATTGCTCCTTATTACTTCTTCCTTTTTACCTCACTCCTCACTCCCAATTGCTCACTCATAACTGTTAATTGCGTTCAGCCCCGCGCACGGGATTGAAGCGGAAATCCCGCAGTACCGCCATAGGCGGGACGAGGAATTGCAGCGGAAAGCCCGGTTTTTGGCGCGGCAGCGCCAAAAATGCGCCCAAATATTGTTACTTATTACCTGTTACTTTTTCCTTCTTAATTGTTAATTGTTACTCATTCCTCTTTGGAACAGCAACCTTAGATTTAACAGACCGTTGGCGGTCTACAGATTGAGCGCATTAATCCGCTCTTGTTTTTCCCGCCTGCTGGTACGGGTGTAGATTCGGGTGGTTTCGATTGATGTATGGCCTAGAATATCAGCTAAATCCACAATATCGTGATACTCGGCCATAAACTGCTTGGCAAAAAAATGCCGAAAATTGTGCGCGTACACTTTTTCTTTCGGAACGTCCGCTTCTTTCGCAAGGGCCTTCAGTTCCCGCCATATATAGGCTTTGTCAATAAGGGTATTGTTCTTTTTTCCTTGAAAAATAACGCCGCTAATCCGCCGTTCGTTACAGTAATCCCGCAATTCCTGACAGAGCTGCTGAGGAATAATAATTTCACGTGTCTTGCCTTTAATATGAACAAAGGTTTTTCCGCTTTCCAGCATATCGGTCGTAATGTACGACAGTTCGCTGATTCTGATGCCGCCGGAAGCAATCGTTCGTATCAGGTAGTAAAGCCGTTTGTTTTTCCGGTTTTTCGCGGTTTCCAGCAAAGCCGCATACTCTTGTTCGTTTAAAACGTTATTCAGGCTGGTTCTACCCTGAATTTTCAGCGTCTTTGCCCGTAAGGAATCCTGGTTCATGAATTTTAGGAAATTGTTTAACGAGATGAGATAGGAATTGATACTCGCCGGTTTGTATTTATTGGCGATAAGATATTCCTTATAGCCCTGAACATCCTGTTTTGTTACGGTTTCCAGGGGTTGTTTGCAAAAGGTACGGAACTTTTCCACATCCCGCAAATTTTTTTCTTTTGTGGTTTTTGATTTTTCCTGTCCGTCCAGCCAGTCTCTATAAGAAGAAAATTCCGCTTGATATTTCATGAATATTGTCAATATAATACAACATTATAATGTTGATGTCAAGCATTTTTTTTAATTTTTTTTCTTTTTTTTAATTTTTTCTCTTTTTTCTCACTTTTTCAAATTTTTCGCGAAAAAACACAGTATCCGCCGGACAAGAAAATCGCCTGCCGCTTTGTATTCAGATTTTTCGATGAATTCCGGACAAAATGTATGGAAAAGTATACTAGCGTCTTGACATCTTTCAAAATGTGGGCAGCGGTCTCAAGACCGAAAGAAGAATATTTTACCTCAAAGTCGAAAAAGTCGAAGAAGGAAAGAGAGGGTCTCTTAAAAACTTATTCGACTTCTTTGACTTCGCGGTTATTTATATTTCTTTGTGTTTAGTGCAATCAACATACTAGCAGCCTGTTGCACTTGTAAGTTTTGCTGTTCACCTGCGGTAAATTTGCCTCTTGCCGGTATTGCAAAAATATTCCATTTTCACGGTTCGCTCTCGTCCGGATATTCTTATTGTGCAAGGAAAAGCCGGTAAAACAGCCTGCCGTAAATCCATTAAGTCAATATAATGTTGTATTATAATGTTATGAAGATACAAGAAAAACTTTTGACGGTGAATAAGTATTCACGTCCAGGCAAAAAACTTGCGGAAAAGCGCGCGCTTATTCTGCATTGGGTAGGTGTAGGCGGGCAGAGAGCGAAAAGTGTGTGGTCCTACTTCGAGGAAGCTTGTCCGAAAGAAGGACATTACGCTTCAGCTCAGTACTGCGTCGATCTGGATGGTACGGCGTTCCGGTTTATTCCGGATGACGAAGTGGCGTACCACTGCGGGTCATCCCAAGCGGATCCCGTGAGCGGAAAGATTTATACCGATTGGGCACGGGAAGTGTTCGGTAAGTATGCGTCGGATCCTGCCGGCAACTCCCCTAACAACGCCTCTTTGGGGATAGAGCTCTGCGTTATCGACAACAAAGGGAATTTTTCCCCGGATACGCTCGACACGGCGGCGGAACTGGCGGCATTTTTGTGCAAAACGCACCAAATTCCGCTTGAAAGGGTCGGTACCCACAAGATGGTTGTGGGGTGGAAGGATTGTCCCCTTCTGTGGACAAAGCAGCCCGAACTGTTTGAAGCCTTCAAAAAGGAGGTTAAAAAACGGCTTTAGGCAGGAAGGCAAAAAAGTGAAAATTATCGCAAAAAATTTTTTAAGGAGAAATTTATGGGTACAATGGATAGTTTGAAGAATTCAATGGGCGGTATAACGGATAAGTTTTCCGGTGATAATCCGCTGGACGGTGTTGCGAGCGCGTTTTCAGGCGGCGCTCGTGAATTGCAGGGGAAGATGTTTTTTAAGTCGTGCCACGGAAAGTATCTTTCCGCGTGCCCTGACGGACGGGTCGAATGGAATCGCGACTGGAAGCGTGAGTGGGAGACGATCAATGTGGAAAAGGCCGGCGAGGGCAAGGTTGCCCTCAAGTCTTTTCACGGAAAGTACCTAAACGCCGGGCCGGACGGCCGGGTTCAATGGAAGGCCGTTAAGGTAGATACGTGGGAAAAGTGGACGGTCGAATATCTTGACGGCGGCGTCGCGCTAAAGTCCTGCCATGGCAAGTATTTGTCGGCGCAGCCTAACGGCGCTGTGGAAGTGAACAGGAACGCGGCAAAGGAATGGGAAACATTCGTGACGGAGAACGGCTGAGATTAGTAACAAACGCCTCATTCCCGTTGCTGTGGATGTATTCCATTAACGGGAAGAGGCGGATTTTTAAGGAGAATTTTATGGCGTATTTAACGAAAGAAATAGCGGACGCGCTTTGTACGATTATCACGCTGGGATTTGCGGCGCCTGAGGCGTCCGAAATAGAGCGGCGCGGTAATATGACCTTTGAATATGACGCGCCCGGCGACCGGGCTGACTATGAAAGGGTTCGGGAAATATTTAACGGACTGGGAGTGCCGATTGTGGTTCAACCGTCTCCCAGCCAGACCATCATGCCGTTTGTATTGGGGACCAATCTGCCGTTGGCGCTAACACAAAATTTTATCGATAGCTTGATAGATAGAAGCGACACGGTAGGAAGGATGATGGCCGGCGCCACCGGAGCGAACGCGCCCAGGGGGGCGTACATCGGTATAGCTTTCACGGTAGACGCCACGACCGGCATTCCGGTTCCGGGAATCGATCCCCTCATTTACGGCCCGTCTGAGTTGTGTCAGTATGACCCTGTTTACCGCCAGGTTCGCCTGGGTATTGATGATTCGGTGAAAAAAGCATACCAGACAGCGATGACGTACACCAATGCCGCTGCCGCCGCGGTGGCGGCAGGAAATGGGGACGATCCTGCTACGGCGAATCCGTTTAACGACCCTTATGTGCAGGGTAATCTTTTTAGAAGCTGCCACGGCATGATCCGGGCAATGGCGGTGCAGCCTATGCCCGCCGGTCCCTATGTTGCCGCGGGCAACACAGAGGTGTATGCGGAGCTTGCCTTGGGCGATAACACGAAAAAAGTTTCGTCATGCCTGCCCTGCGCCATGTTTATGGCGTCCTTCGGAATGCCGGCTTCTTCGATTCATCTGGGGCGGGGCGATAATTGGGGATTGCCTGGTGATGTGTCGTTGGCTGTACAGACAGCATGGGCAAACAGCATTTTGACGCATTACAGACGGGGAATAACGCTGTTTAATCCTATGGTGTTTTTTAACCATGGAGCGGCAAATTTTAGAGATTATATCAAGAATGAAATCTGTAAATGCCCTGATAGGTTTGAAGATGAGATCCCATATATTTTTCTGGAAGCATTAACATTCGAAAGTTCCTTTTCAGACAAAATTACTAAAACACTCTGGAACATATTGAACTGAAGATCGGAATGCTGGACGTCAGGATTGAAAATAAGTAAGCGCCTAATCCCCGCCACAGGCGCGTCGCGTTTAGCGGGGAAGGCGTTTGTTAATAGGAGAATTTTATGGCTATTGGAGCGCAATTTGCGGGGCTTGACATGGGCAAGCTTATCGGCGGGCCGCTTACGGCGGCGGCGGATGCCAGCATCACGCTGGCGCGGAGTACGGCGGAATTTATCAATACGGTAGGGTTTAATCCCGACCAGTCGGTGCGGACGGTTCTGTTCAAATTTGAAAAAAGCGACCAGGACCCGCTCGGAAATCCGGTGCGAAACGAGATGCGGATGGAGGTTCCGATGCTGGCAATCGTCCCGATTCCGAATCTTCAAATCGACGAGGTAAACATCCTGTTTGATATGGAGGTGAGGGAGTGCGAAAAATCCGAGTCGTCCCTTGACGCGGGAGCGAAGTTTTCCCTTAGCGCGGGTTTTGGGCCGGTAAAAATCAACATAACCGGAAGTGTTTCTGTTCATCAGAGCAATACCCGCAGTTCGGACAATTCCGCAAAATACCATGTTGACGTGCGGGCGACAAACCACGGCTACCCAGAAGGTTTGGCGCGTGTCATGGACATCATGGCGGCATCGGCGGCGCCGGTTCTGCTGGAAAGCAAGATGGTTGACGGAAACGGCAAGGAAGTTGACGCCGCTTCAAAGGCAAAACGCACAGCCCTCAGCGAATCTTACGCGAATCAACAGCGCATGGGGGCAGCCTGCAAGGCCGCTTTTGAAAAGTATGAGGCAAGCCTTAATGGGCTGCGTGACAGCATGAAGAGCGTCGCCAACGCTCAAAGACAGCCGATTCAGCAAAAGATGAACGCGGTACAGGGTGAGCATGAAGATGCCGACCGTGAAAAATACAGCGGCCTGCTTGAATCGCTGGACGACGTTTTTTCGAGGGCGTCCGCTGATTCGAAACTTAACGTTGAAGGGGCGGCGGATGCCGCGGCGAATGGTGGCGCAATTCCCGGTTTTACCAATCTTTTCGACATGAAGAACGCTAAGTTCGATACCGCAAGCGAGAAACTTGTGGCGCTGGCAGAAGCTGATGCGGGAACCGCGCAGAATTACCTAAAACAGTCAATCGAAGACTTTAAGGTGTTCAAAGAGCAGGAAAAAGCGCTGGCCGAGGAACGCGCAAAATACAACGATTTGTTAATGAAACGGTAGCGGCGGCTTTTTTGGAAATGAACCACGAACCACGGGTAAATCGTATGTTCGCGGGGTTCGTGGTTTAAATGATTGGCAATTTATAGGAGGAGGAGAGATTTATGAGCGCGGAAGGGAGTTCGCGGGTTAACCTGCGGCAGCTGGTTTATTCATCGCTTGAGGCTATTGTCGAAGCTAACGCAAAGATGAGCCAAAACATGATTGACACGATCATGAAATTCAGCGACGACAAGGGGCATGACTCGGACGGTTATCCTGTCGTGCAGCTTAAAACATTGCAGTTGGTTTACGACCAGATGAAGCACGACGAGTTGGATATGCTTTGTACGGAAAAGATTGGGCTGGAGGTTCCTCTCCTTTCGATAATTCCGTTGAGCAACATGAGGGTGTCGAAGGGCAAGATTCAATTTTCTACCGATGTGCAGGAAATTGAAGCCCACGATGACCAGATTGATATTTATACAAAGGTTGCGGCGCCGGAAGGCGAGCGCAGCAAACTCTGCTCAAGGATTGATTTTGAAATTGAATTTGAAAGCGACCCTATTGCGGAGGGATTATCGAGGGTGATCGACAGATTGAGTCAGAATTATATTCCAACGGTACACGAAAATTATCCTATCGATTCGGACGGTAAACCTCTTGTCGATTATGAACGTGAGATTTTTGAAGAGCGGAAGAAGCGGTCAAGACAGGTAAAGAGGCTGCAACAGATTCTTGCCCGCTTAAACGAATCTCAGCGGCTTGATGAAGACAGGGAGGAAGAGGGGGACGCAAGCGCCTTCAAAGATATTGAGCCGTACAAGCGGGATTTGGAAGAAAGGCTGGAGCGCGCAAAACACGATATGCTTATGGCCGACATCAAAGCGGAACTTGATCGTGAAGAAGACACGGAAGTCAATGAGAAAGGGACGGATAATGGAAAACCGGCTGGAAAAACCACTCATAAATGACACCCGTTACATAAAAATTGTAACGATTGGGGGGATTGACCCGAATAATCCGATCTCCGATGAAAAGCAGCGCGCTCAGGTTGAATTGCTGAACAAGCTGCTTGCAGGGTACCCCAAGGGGACGATAATCGGGAAGGACACGGCGATAGGGCGCTATATGCTGGGGGAGCATGAACTCTGTATGCAGAAGACGAGCTACCATATAGCGTTTCCACGAAAACCGGAGGGCATTGATGAGCTTTGACAAGGTCTTGCTGGATGATCTCTTGCTTGGTTTTACCGGCGCGCTTGTCCGCGTGAACCGCGGCTTGCAGCAGCAGGATGCCGGTAACGGCGTGCCGGGCTTGCGGATAAAGGGCGGAGTGATAAGGGTAAACGCGGTTCCCATCCTAAAGGAGGAAACCGTGGACGGCAAAAAAATTACGCGGATATACCTGAAGCTGAGCGGCTCTGAAGCAAAGAAAACACTTAGTTTCGAGGTAAACCTGTGATTTTTGCCGAGAGGCGGGGGGGCGCCGGCGGCAGGCTGATGGGCTTGCTTTGGGTACGAACGTGCCCTAACGGCGCTAAATGACGGATTTTCGGGAAGGTATGAATCTGCCCGGAATAACTAAACCAGTTCCCGATCCGGTAGCTTGTATCGAATCGGGGAATAAATCCTGACCGGGTATATTACACCCGGCCGGAAAAAAACAGCAATGGAGGATTAATCATGGCTGTATATGACGACTATAAAAACTATGTTACCGAAGCCGATTTTGTAGCACTTACGAAATTCGCGTGTCTAACACCTCAAAGCCCGAAATACGCGCTGACTTTCAGAGAAGCGGGTGAAAATACGATTACGCGCCTTAATCAAGGCGCGGGGGCAAAACCGCACGATATTCTGGAAAAGACGGTAAAGCCCAATGGGCCCAATATACCCCAAATACCAGCGGGGATCAACTACGATGATGTAAAAGGCTTTGTGGGGCACTGGCAAGGCACTGATGTTTTACTGGGTATTTATCTGACTACCTATGGAGCGAAAGTATTCCACGACAGACTGGGTGTGTTAATACAATCCGTTGAAAAGCCTTCAGGCAAAAAACGCTTCATATTAAACTTGAGGAACACGAGCATTACTGGGGAAGCTGCCATGAGCATTGTTAAAGAAATACCTAAGTGGGAATCATGTTTTTTTACCGGCGATTACGATCTCCATGACAGCCTTGAAAAAGCGGGCGGGTGGAAACATTTGATTGAAGGCGCCCATGGCCATGTGACATTTTTCAACAAAATAAATCATGCCTTGTTATCAGATCCCGGAAACCAAAGCCCCGATGAGGCGAAAGAAGAGTACAAAGCTAACACTGAACTTGCCGGCGCAAAATGTTTGGAATCAGATTACCAGCGCATTCAGCATGGAGCCCAGTTTGGATATATCGCCTACATGCTCAACCATGAAGTCAAAAAAGGAACGGTGGAAATAAATTCCGGTGAGATAACGATTGACGATATACTCAACCATGAAGCCAAAAAAGGTACAGTGGAAATAGTGGAAAAAGTCGCAAAGGCGTCATTCCCTTTGGCCGCATGCATAGGAAAAGATGATGGAACAGAATGGCGAATCATCAAAAACCATAACGATTATGTAAAGTTTTATAAATATCTGGGCCCGAAAGTAAAAGTACCATGGCAAAGCGACCATGAGTTTTCGGCCTTCATGACAAGACTCGGTGAAACATACAATGTGCCGTAACAGAAACCGTGATAAGTATTTCTTAACCGTTGTTAAAAGAAGCTGTTCCAAAACTTCAGTTTTGGGGAGACAAGCTCTGCTTGTCAAGTAACCTTAGATTTAATGGAAAAAGCGGGCCGGACTTTAGTCCTATTAGACCGCTTTTTCCAAGAGCTTGTTCCATCGCAAAGTTTGCGCACCATGCGCTTCAGCGCATAGTCAATTAGTTTTGGAACAAGCTCAAAAAGCCAAACTATTTCCGGCCCTCCCCTGCTTCGAGTTGTTTTGAATCGAGTTGTTTTGAATCGCGTCGTTTCGAATTCATCATCCGAGGGAGGGCTTTTTCACGGGAGGTTTTATAATGTCCTATATACAGGGCAAAGGAAATGTCAAAAATCTTGTAAAAAGAAAATGGGCCAGGGGACGAAAAATTACCTTTGCCAATCAGGAATTTTTTATCGGTCTGGCCGCTGAAACAGGCGGCGGCGATCTTCTGGGAATCAATTTGCCTCTCCACCATCGTGTGTGTTTCTCTGTTTATGATGTTCCGGGTGTGATCGGCCTTATACGAAAAAACTGTAAGCCGGGCGGAAGGGTAAAAATATTCGGACATATTCAAATATGGAAAGACCTACTGCGGGAAGCTTACAACGCTCTATCGCTTGGCCTTATAAAAACCGGCGAAAATGAGCCGGGAATGATTGTAATAGAAGAAGGATCCCCGCGGACAATGCCGTATACCGTTGGTATACGGGGCGGAGATATTATCATCGGCGAGGAATAAATCGTGAATTTACGCTATAGAGTATTTTTGCTTTTGTGTTTGTTTCTCTGTGCGGCGGCGCTTGCATCCGCTCAAACTGGAGACGCCTTTGTACGGGCAGGGGTACATATCAGTCCGCCCTTTGTGATGAGCGATGAAACAGGAAACTATACCGGAATGGCCGTAGATCTATGGGACAGGATTTCAAACGCACTTGGTCTGCAAACCGGGTATACCGGTTATCGCAGCGTGGATGAACTTTTAAAAGCCCTACAGTCCAGCGAAATAGATATAGTGGTTACCAACCTTACCGTAACCCATGATCGGGCGCAATTCATGCAGTTTACCTATCCATGGTATGACGCCGGGCTGCGGATCATGATAAACACGGACACCCGTAATTCATTCTGGGATGAAATAATGAAAGCCGGCCGCCTTAATACATATCTGCTGCTGGCCGGCGCGTTAATTTTGTTTTCTCTGGTCATAACCATTATCCGCCGTACCCTGAATTCCGCCTTTCCCCGGAACTGGCTGGACGGCTTTTCTCTGAATTTCCGTGACATCATCTCTACCGCCGTTTCCGGTTCCGTTCCTGAAACCTTTAGCCGGAACGGTGAAAAAAGCAGGTGGTTCCATAACATCATTACCGCTATGTTGACACTCTGCGGAGTGGCGTTGATTACCTATATTACTTCTACGGTTACCAGCGTTATGACTACCGTATCTCTTGCAAATACAGAAATCTATTCGCTGACGGATCTTGCCGGGAAAAGGGTCGGCGTACTTGGGGGGAGCGCGGCGGAGGAGTTCATGCAGCGGTCCGGGTTTACCACCGTCGCGTTCGATGACATTGGCGCGGCGTCTCATTCGCTCTTGGAAAAAACTATTTTCGCTGTGGTCGCCGACGCCCCTGTGGTCGAGTATTGGTCCCGCACCCACCCCGGTATCCCGGTAAAAGTTACGGGTGAATTGTTTCATCCCGATAAATACGCCTTTGCCCTGGGCAAAGAAAGCGAACTGGCGGGTCCTGTTTCGGTTCAGCTTATCAAATTCCATGAGGATATGAGCATCCCCAAGCTGAAATATTTTTATTTTGGGACACCGGGCGCTGATGCCGGAGCCCCTTCTTTTGAGTAACAATTATGAATACATTCATTAAACAAAACAAACAAAACATCCTTATCATATTGATAGTATACGTGAGTGCGTCCTTATTTCCGGCGGAACAGAAGGCCGTCATCCGGGCCGGAGTACATATTAGTCCCCCCTTTATCATGTCCGAGGCGGACGGCGATTTTTTCGGCATGGCAATAGACATTTGGGAAAGTATCGCTAAAAAAATAGAAGTAGAAACAGAATATATACCCTATCGTACTGTTGAAAACCTGTTAAATGCCCTTCAAAGCCGGAAAATAGATCTGGTGTTGACAAACCTCACCGTAACCCATGACCGGGCGCAGCGGATGCGGTTCAGTTATCCATGGTATGACGCGGGACAGCGGATTATGATCAATTCCGGCGCCAAAGTATCCTTCTGGGAGCAGTTTTTGCGAAGCGGGCAATTATCCGCGTACATTGGACTTTTCGTGCTTTTTATAGTGATCTCTCTGGCGCTTACCTTCATTCGCCGCCGGAATAACCCTGTTTTTACCAAAAACTGGCTCGAGGGTTTTACCGCCAGTTTGTATGATGTGATCATCACGTCAAAATCCGGCAGGATACAGCAGAATTTTGGATGGATAGGTTATACCCTTGCCTCAATCTGGATGCTATTCGGTATGGCGGTTATTGCATATATCACCTCCACCTTTACCAGCAATATGGCCGTCTCCATGGGTGAACAAATAAGTTCCCCTATGGATCTCAGGGGAAAAGAAACCGGCGTCCTTTTCGGAAGCGCAACCGCGGAATACCTACAGAATGCGGGAATATCCCTTATTTTCTTTGATAATATTGATATGGCCGGTGAAGCCCTGGCTGAAAACACGGTAAAGGCCGTCGTTGCCGATGCCCCGGTTGTCGAGTATTGGGTTCATCAAAATCCAAGTCTAAAGCTCACCCCAGTAGGAGGACTGTTTCAGCTTGAAAAGTACGCCTTCGCCGGCAGCTTTGAGAATAGTTTTATGGATCAGGTATCATTGGAAATCATCGCCCTCCATGAACAAGGTTTTATCAATGACTTGAAGATAAAGTATTTTGGCTATTGAGCCGGTTTGCCTTGTTCTTTTCAATCCGGCCCCAGAGCTTCGTGTGAACAAGCTCTGGGGCCGCCGCAAGCGCGCAAACAAGTTTGCGTGCTTGCGGCGGGGTCTGGGTAATAGCCCCATATCACTCAAAAGCTGCCGCGGCGCGCTTCAATTCCCGCATAATGCCGATGTGCTGGGGACAGACAGATTCGCACTGGCCGCATTCAGCGCAGGTTCCGGCGGTGTTGCCGTTCCGTGTGTAAAAACCGTAAAGGCGTTTTGGCGTTTCAATATCGCCAAATACGATATATTGATTCAGCGCGTCGAGGATATCAGGAATGGCGATATTCTGCGGACAGTCTTTAACGCAATAACTACACTTTGTGCAGGGAATATTTTCAATTGCGTTCAGCGCCTCCCTTACCCTTTCTATAACGGCATATTCAGCGCCGTCAAGTGGGTGGAAGTCCGACATGGTAGCCAGGTTATCTTCCATCTGCGCGATGTCGGACATGCCGCTCAACACCGTAATCACATTGTCCAGAGACGCGGCAAAACGTATCGCCCATGAAGACGGCGATACGCGGGGGTTTGCTTCGTTCAGGATTTTGGCAACCGATGGTATGGGTTTGGCAAGCAGGCCCCCTTTGACCGGTTCCATGATGACGACCGGTTTCCCGTGCTTTTTCGCGGTCTCGAAACACTTAGCGGACTGCACCGAGGGGCTGGTCCAGTCGGCATAGTTGATCTGAAGCTGTACAAACTCCATTTCCGGGTGCTTGGTGAGTATATCGTCCAGCACATCGGCCGTGTCGTGAAACGAAAATCCGGCGTGTTTTACGAGGCCATTCTCGCGCAGACCAAGAACGAAATCCCATAAGCCAAAATCATCAAAAACTTTGGTACGGTCGGCTCCGCAGTTGTGCAGCAAATAGAAATCAAAATACCCGGCGCCGGTACGCTTCAGGGATGTAAAGAACATTTGCTTTGCCTCGTCCGAGTTTTTTGCCCCGGCCCATGCGGGCAGTTTGGTGGCAAGCTGGAATTTTTCACGGGGGTAGCGGTCCACAAGCGCCAGTTTGGCGGCTTCCTCTGATTTTCCGTTGTTATAGCCGTAAGCCGTATCAAAGTACGTAAAGCCCGCCGCAAGAAATTTGTCCACCATAGCCTTCGTCTGCTCAATGTCGATATGTTCCCCCATCAGGACTTGTTCTCCAAGCATGGGAAGCCGCATCAAGCCAAAGCCGAGTTTTGGTATGTCTTTGCCAAGATAATTCATCGTGTTTTCTCCTAAAAATAGTATTTTTGCATTAAATTTATTGATTAAATCCGCACCGGTTAATCAAATCCGCACTGATTGCAGTCTAATCTATCGAAGCGTAAACAGTCTGCGGCAGCAAAGCTGTCGAGTTATGCGAAGTTTGTCAATTGAGCCGGTTTCAAATGAAAAGGGGAAGCGCATTTATCCTAAACCGTTAAAATTTTGAAGTTTATGATAAATTTTTTGTCGCTGCTCCCCCTCGCTACAAAGGTTTTTGCTTCGCAAAAACGCTTTTCCGCTACCCCCACCCATTATCAATGAACTTTTTCGACGCTGCTCGGCAACATAGTTGCCGAGCACTTTTCTGCAAAATCCTCACTCCGCTTGCGCGCGCCAACGAAAGTTGGCGAACATTCCGGTTTTAGCGCATAGTCAATCAGTTTTTGAACAGCTTCAATTGTATATCCTTTTCCGTAAATTTTCACTACTCCTATTACTTTTCCCAATATTACATAAATGACATAATGTTTGATAATTTCCCATTACATCCTCTCCGCCTTTTGACCTGGGAATGATATGGTCAACATGTAAAATTGCGCCGTCGTGGGATGATTTCCCGCAAGCGACACATTTAAAATCATCCCGTTCAAAAACCTGCCATCTAATTCCTGATTTTATAAATTTT